>NZ_BADY01000015.1:0-68592 GCF_000241185.1 Pseudoalteromonas sp. BSi20495 | reverse complement strand
TAAACAACTATCATTTTCCATGGAGCATCTGTTATACGCTGCGTAATATCAACCTGTTCTCGCTCTGTATTACTTACAATCAGCTCAGAGAGTTTTGATGCGGGTTTTACTGTGTTATTACTCATAATGTTCTCCTTAAGAAATGTTATAAACCATTTACCAAATAGAGCTTAGGGCAAATAACTAATTTTCAAGAGGGTAAATTGTAACCAAGATTGAATTATCGACTCTAATAACATCAATACATACATAATCTATTTAAATAAACTTAGCTAAACGCATTATAAAAATACCTCTAAAGCTTTGTGGCTAATTAAAAATATTTTCTGCATCGTGTAATTAATTATGCTTATGGCACGCTTTATAAAGCTTCAAATATAGCCATTAATGGTAAAGCTTAAAGGAAGGTTGGTATTAGACCCAAAGGTCGTTTTATTGGTAAGCAGATTTATTTTTGGTAACAAATTTATGACGATTTTTAATGCGCAATATGTCATTTTATTTTGTACGCTAAAATTAACGATTGAAATTTGGGTAAACTGTAACTTTATGTTAGCTTATTCGGATTCATTGGGCTACAGCTAATCAAGTGAAGTATATACCGGCATAAAGTTACAAACAAAGCTTTATAAAGTTAGATTCCTTAAAGCACAATCGACTGGTACGGACTGCGCTATGCACTATGAGAGGATGTTGGCAATGTTAATTGCTTGTTATATGCCCATTGGTATAGGCTTTAACTTAGCTGATAAATACAAAGGATGAGCAGGCTCCCCTGATTTATTTAATTTTAAATAATTTAAGTTAGGCATTAGTTCCAAAATTTGTTTAGAACGCTTTAAAAAAGAACCGTCATTACCCCATGCACCAATAACTAATTGTGCATCATTGGATAATTTTGTAAGCCAAGCGTCATTATTTGAACCAATAGGATCTTTAGCTGATTTCATATCTCGTGGTTCGGTTGCTCTATATGCAAATAAATTAGACATGCATACACCACCGTAACCCCAAAATTTAGCAAAATTTATACAACGAATTAGTGTTGGATCATCATTATTTTCATCTGCCGTCGATGGATTTAAACCAATAAACATAACTATTGGTTTTGTTGTATCCCATGTTCTCCATAGTGCATATCTGTACTTACGGCATTCAGAAAGTTCAGCAGTATTCTTCATGTCTGGAACCTCTGAGGGTATATAACGAGGCTGTAGAATAACTCCAACAGCAAAATCCAATTAAAAATCGAGTTCCTGTAATTAACGCTAAGCGCTTTTAAAGCATTAGGTAATCATCTAGAAACCATAAAACAGGCTTTTTTCTTAAAAAGAGTAATTCTACAGCCTCAACACTCACATAAGCGGCGATTTACTGCTCTTGTGAATTGTTCGTCTTAATGTTTTTGTTATGTGCGTATATATCAAGCGCCGCTTCACTTGCTGAGGTTATAGCTGCCACGCCACGCAAGGTGATGTCTACATCTAATTCTATGTACGAACCTAAATTAGTCGTAAACGCTGCGAAGCTGTCCTTTAACTCAAAGAGATAAATCTTTTGAAACGCTTTGCAACTCGAAATATTTTTCATTTTTGAAGATATGCATTCTTTGCTTAACCCAACCGCCGACTCATATTTTACTACCATTTTTTCTAATTGCGCTTTGTCGTCAGTATTTTCAGCGAACGAGTAAAAACTAGCGAAATAAAAAACTATAATTACTAACTTTAAAATTCTAAACATAATATTCCTTTTCGAACATAACGAGACTGTAGAATAACTCCAACAACCAAATTAATTTAAAAACGAGCGTCTAAAATCAACGCTAAGCGTTTTTAAGCATTAGGTAATGCATTTGGAACCCATAAAACAGGCTGTTTTTCTTAAAAATGAGTAATTCTACAGCCTCAACGCACCCATAACGGGCGACTAATTGCCGGCTATAATTTGCGAGGAACGAGCACAGCCCGCGAGTAGGCGTCCCAATGAGAGTAGCGAATGAAGTTGATGGACTTGTTATGTTTTAATACCTGAGTACTTTTTTATCTTTAATAAAATGCGACCAAGCTGTCATAATAAAACCAATACTAAGAAATAATACACCCCAGAAAATGAAAGAGCGATCTCTATTCGTTTTAATCCAGTTTCTAATTATTCCCTCAGTACCTAAACCAACAGAGGTTCCATCGCTATATATAGCATGGTAAGTATAAAATGGAACACTTGCCTGGTTTCTTCCAATTGAAATTGACATTCCCTTTGCTTTTATAACAGATGATAAGCTATATGTTGATAAGCCAGAACTCTCTGATATGAGATCTTTTAACTCGCTAAAACCAGCTTCACCCGATTTGATAATAGATCTTTTATCCATTATGGATTGGGCTATATGCAAGTCGCTCCAAGGCGAGAATTGATCAATTACAAATTTAAAAGGTGTTAAATAATCCATAACCATTATGAAGCTTCCGAGTAACCCCAGAAATGCACCTAATAATGAAATTTGTTTACTTCTTTTTAATAACGATATTTCGTACAGCATACTCGAACCTGAATAAAACATAACGAGTCTGTAGATTAACTCGTTTTTTATTTGTTTTTATTGATAAACAAACCATAGCTGAGTTCCTATTTTGGTTCAATTGATTACTGTATTTTTACGCAGAATATAGAAGTGTTTGATATTGTTTTAATTGGCGTTTTGGAAGAAATTGCGGGTGTTTGAGTGGCTTATATTTAGGGTAAAAGGGCTTACCCTTCTTAATGCATCGTGTTTTGCAGCTTTTCTATATTATTGACAAGGCAATACAGTTGCCATTGGGCGTTCACTTTCGTTTGACCCCGTAATGTCAATTTATTCATGCCTTTATTCACTGTAATATTCCGCTTTTTATTTAAAGGAAAGCAGGTTCAATACAGCCGAATCGTTTGCCATTCTTTAATAAACAGCTGTCGCCGTCCGATTGGGCTCTCTATTTTTACTTTCACCTTATTAACATAGTTCAGCTTTTTGCGTGATTCATTATTTATAATAATGCACTCTTCATGCTGTTTTTGTTGGCTTTTTTCGTAATAATTAGGATGGGTGCCATCCTAATCTTCCACAGTTCCACGAACAGGCGCTAAAGAAATTTAAAGCAAATGTAAGAGAACTCACTAACCGCAACTGGGGATCTCAATGACCCTACAGATTTATAAACTCACTGAGTATTCACGTGGCTGGGGACACTATTACCTAATAGCCAACGCTTATCAGCTAAAGGTGGATTTAGATCATTGGATCCGCCGTAGGATAAGAATGTGCTACTGGCGGCAATGGCGTAAACCACGCACGAAAGTACGCAGTTTAATAAAACTGGGTGTTAGCGAACGACTCGCCATAGCCTGTGGTAACACCAGTAAAGGGCCTTGTCGAAGCTCAAAAACAAAAGGAATTAACATTGCGCTAGGCAATGACTATTTAGCATCACAAGGTTTAGTGTCATTGAGAGATATTTGGATCGGTATTCATTACGGGAGATGAACCGCCCATTGCGGAACCGCATGATAGGTGGTGTGGGGGCTAAAGGTTAGAGACCTCCGGCTACCCGATTATAAGCGAAACCATTTTATTTGCATATTTTTTCAACCTCTTCGTATGCAACAACAAAGTCTGGTGAAATTACAACCTTTTTAAGCAAATTATCCTCGCTTAAATAAGACCAAAGTATGTGATTACTGTCTTCAGATTTCTGAGTAATACTATCTTTATTTTCTCTTAAGTCTTCACAAGAGGGAATATTAGAATACTTATTAAGCAAGATTATTTCTCTTTTTATTATATCTTCATTGCGATCGTCAGATATGCTAGTTGCATATAAATATCCAACAGTTCCGCCAAAGAGAACTCCTAGAGTTAGATAAATTAGTGCTTTCATAGATTATAACTCCTAAGCCATATCAACAAATACCGGAGTATTCATAGGTGACCAACTAAATAATTTTTTTGCATCATCTTCACTTAGGCGAACACAACCATGAGATCCTAATGATTCAATACCAACGACTTTTAAAAAGGATGTAACACTTACAGCATTTGATTGATGGGTAGCTTTACCATCATTTGTAAAAAACATCGCATAATCCATTTGTGCATTATATGCACGGCTTCTGTATTTTTGATGCTTTCTGAATATATGGTGTAAAGAAGGCTTTATTGCCGTAGGGTGTTTTTTATCGCCAGAGGCGCAATGAAATTCATGTATTTTCTTTTTTCCATCGTAAGCGTAAAGATTTTGATCATCCAAATCAACGATAATATGTTTCCCTGTAAGTCTTACACCACCAAGGTATAAAATAGTAGAGCCACTTGGACTAACTACTCCATCAGCCTTATTTCTTCCCTGTATACTGGCTTGAAAGTCTGAAATACACTGTGTTAACTCCTGAATAATATTTGGGGAGCAGGAGTTTGGAATTTTTAATCGAAGAAGTTTTTCTCGGTAGTACGGATCTTTTTTTCTATTTTCTAATAATGAAATGACACTCCTTAAGTCTGTATTACTGTTAGTTCCTCCCTTACCAACTTTGTTGAAAATATAGTTAGCTGTTCCTATATCATGTTTTTTTTGGGTGTTGCACAGTTACCTTGTGACACTTTACTTCATCCTTGTATGAGTTAAAAAATAATCGAATGTATACTAACAGTTACATAAAATAATTACAGCCAGTAACGGAGCTTATAACGAGCCTGTAAATTAACTCGTTTTTAAATTTATTTTTATTGATAAATAGACCATAGCTGAGTTCCTATTTTGGTTCAATCGATTACTGTGTTTTTCATAGAATATAAAAGCTGGTTTGGTATTGTTTCAATTGGTGTTTTGGAAGAGATTACGGGTGTTTGAGTGGCTTTTATTTAAGGTGAAAAGGCTTGCACTTCTTAATACATCGCTTTTTGCAGCTTTTCTATTTATGAACAAGGCAATACAATTGCCGCAGCGTAAACTAAAGGCATTCACTTTCATTTGACCCCGTAAGGTCAATTTATTCATCCCTTTATTTACTGTAATATTGCACTTTTTACCTAAAGGAAAGCCGCTCCAATACAGCCAAGTCGTTTGCCATTCTTTAATAAACAGCTATCGTCGACCTATGGGGTTGTCTATTTTTACTTTAATTTAACAAACTAACAAAAATATGCCACTAAATTTATTTTTAGGTTCAGAGTCTGTTTCTTTTTGTACAGGGTTAATTCCCCCGACACATTTATAAATAAAATGTTCGTCTCACACGCTTTGGCAATTCAGCGACTACTGATAAAGCCATGTGCATAGCCCAGTAAAATAATCTTTAGCATTACCGAAGGCGGATACGCGGCAGGCCCGTTTTGTCGTTGTTATACCACGTGTCAAATCCCGATAAATCGAGTTTATTTTCGACGATATAACAAAGGGCATATTCAAAGGTACCTGGCAGAATTTGCTCAGCGAAATTGATAGGAATGAATTTGTTTTGACAGGATAAGTCAGGCTTGACTTATCACCAAAAAAAAGTGCCATAACAGTTTACCATGGGTGAATAATATCTATTAGATCACAGCGAACAGAGGGATTGAAGGTTGAAAAAAATTCAATTAAAAATAGTGGTATACGTTCCTCAAAAGAGTAACTCTACCACGTCCGATGCAGTAACTTGTTATGTGTTTTTTCAACTAGATAGTCAAGAAATAGCCTTATAATTGGATTTTTATATATACCTTGTTTATATACAGCATAAACGCTACCACTAGACTGCTCATTAAGAAGCGGCTCCCAATCTCGTAAGCAAACAACAAGCTGCCCACTTCTCACATAGTCAGATACTATCCAGTTTGAAAGCTGAACGACACCAAGACCACACAAGGCTGCCTCCAATAATGGTGTGCCGCCTTTTGATTTAAGATTACCACTAACTAAGACCTTAGTATTACGACGATTTTTTTTAAAATGCCAGTAAGTTCTTTGCCTCTCTTGATTGAGTAATAAGCAATTATGTAATGACAAATCTTCAGGTTTTTCAATATTGTCATTTTTTGACAAGTAATCTGGTGACGCACAAACAAAGGTATGATTTGGGATAATGTTACAAAATTTTAAACTCGAATCTTTCGGTGTTCCTATACGAATTGCCAAATCAATATTTTCCCCTGCTAGATCAACCACCTTATTCTCTAGCTCAATTTCAATTGCTATCTTTGGGTATTTTTTCAAGAATTCAGGGATTATGGGACAAACACTTAACCGACCAAAACTCTCAAACACTGAAACCCTCAAATTTCCTTCAGGCTCTTTATGACTGTCAGTCATAGACATAAGTATAGAATCACAATTAGAGACCAGATTAGAGGCTCCCTCTAAAAATATATAGCCCTTATCTGTCAGTAATAATTGGCGCGTGCTACGTTTAAATAGCTCGGATTTCAGCTCATATTCAAGATTATCAATGGCACGAGTAACTGATGACGGAGCCATATTTAATACTTTGGCAGCTTTAGAAAAGCTACCCAACTCAACGACCTTTAAAAATATACGAACAGACTTTAACATAATAACCTTTGCGTTTTATGCACGATTGTTTGGCTTATAGCATATATTCTAATCATTATTTGATAGGCATACAATGTATCGCGTCACTCATTTACACAAGCGAGAAAAAATATGCCGAGAGTACCTTTTGAAAATATACCCGAGAATTTAATGAACTGCATAATGCAAACAGAGAAATACATCAAGAGCTTAAACATTATTGATGAGTCTTTTATGGAGGTGTTGAGATACAGGGTCTCAGTGATAAACCAGTGCGCTTACTGCATTGAAATGCACTTTAAAGAAGCTATTGCTGCGGGTGAAAGTGAATTACGTATTTACTCATCGTCGGCATGGAAAGAAACGAGCTTTTATAACGAATCAGAGCAAGCATTACTGGAATGGACTGAGTCTGTCACAAAGCTCAATGACTCTACAGACCAAAGGCAACAATCGTTTACTAACTTGAAAAAATATTTCAGCCAAGATGATATTTCAAATTTAACCTTATCAATCGTACAAATTAATTCTTGGAATCGTTTGGCAAAATCTTTTGGCTTTGAGGCCGGTAATTATCAAGTTGGACAACAACATTAGTAGATTCACTATTCGGCGTCATTAATCGCTGCCGGACACATAACACTTTAGTATTTATGCAACACACAGTTTGTGTTGCATAATCGCTTGTTGGGCTGAGGCGCTACCTGCTCGGTGTGTCAGAGTAGGATCTCCGCGTAGCGGCTTAGTTCACAACTCTCTTGAATGACCGGGGTAATCGCTCTAAATCGACCATTAATTACTATACAAAGACACTGATTGTATTGAATGCTAACTTGCTACGCTTAATTGCTTTTACAGTATGTTATTTAAGTAGAACTTGCTGAGTTTATTTTAAAGTGTGTGATGGCATGGGTAATGAAATAAAAAATAAATTTTTATTAAAGTGCTTTAGGTTAAATTATATAAGAGGTTTAACACCCAATGTTGTTTGAAGTATAAGTTGGCATAGGCACATTCGATTTCATTGAGCTACAACGTCACAAGTGAAGTGTAACTTGGCATAATATTGAAGCATATAATGGCATAAAGTTACCAAATATAGGCTTTATGAGGTCAACCCCATAAAATCCTGCTAAGTTTAGTTGGCTACTATGTGCCAGAAGCGGACCTTCAATCGTAGCTCGTTTCTGCCACATTCTGCGCTAGTGCTGAAACTCATTTACAGTCTGTAAATGATTGTTTTGTATACATTTTATCTTCACGAGACACAAAAAAAGTCAACCAATGGCGGACTTTTTGTTGTGGTGCATAGAATACACTTTATGCAAAAATGGCAACTAAACCGGATCATCTAAGTGTGGTTTGTCTTGCTTAACATATGGCTTAAACTCAGCATGTGTTAAGACTCTTTTATCTAACTCTCTTTTAGCTCGTGGACCGGTATGCTCTCTTAGATACTCTCGGTTCTTAATAGACTGAGACTTTCCTACCAATTCAAGATGACGATTTAACTCATAATCTTCTGAAAAATTTACATGTTCCGAATCTTTCATAACAATCCCTATAAACAGAATACAGTGCAATATTACACCTATCTTGGATATATGGATAAAATTATATATCTCAAGGGGTTCATTATGACCAATCTGGTAAATCAGTTAGTTAGCTCACAAAAACGGTATTTTTCTACATCAGATACCCATAAGCGTGTTTTTAGCTACTGAAAGAGTCTACTACAGCCTTGCAAGCAAATCATACCTCGAACACAGTGTTTCTATACATTGAGCTATCTGACGATACTGGATTAGAGCTAAAGCCGTAACACGAAAATGTCCAAAAATGAGTTAGATCGACCGTCTGTTTTTCGCTCGGTGTCGGCTATTAGCAAAGTCCCAAAAAGCGGTCATTAACAATATGTATTTATGTATATAAATCTTAGCTTAATCTTTCAGAATCAGTTAACAGTCTTCAATCAGATCTAACATTCAAAAATGTTTGTTAACAGAGTTCACTTTCAAGTTTCCTTGAAGCCCAACCTACTGAGTACCTTATATTGTCTTGTTTAATCTATTTGATTTGGGCATCATATGAACATTGGTGTTAATTTAATTAAGCACATTGTTTTTGAAAAGGAATGTTCAATGCGTCAAGATTATGAAGAAGTTACTGTCCAAGAATTAGAGCAAGACATACTAGCTGTTACCGGCGACTCAGTCCAAGCAAAAGCTAAATCACAGGCTTTTGCAATTTATTATCGTAATGTAGTCATTGACTCTACCCGCTATCAGAAAGGAATCATTACAGAAGATGATTTGAAATATTCTCGCCATATTCAATGGCAACACATGAAAAGCCACTCCAAGAAGTTAGCTGAAAATATGGCTAAAGTTGGTAGAGGAAAGCTTCCTAAAAATACAGCCGCACATCATATTGTCTCTTGGAATGCCATGCGAGCAGCACGTTCTCGTATGCGGTTAGCGGCATTTGGTATTGACATTGATCATGAAGCTAATGGCGTATATTTACCGTTAAATAAAGCACACGTTCCTTTGGGGTCAATGCCTGACGCTTATGCACACGCAACCATCCATACGAAAAAATATTATTTGAATGTAGAGTTTCTTCTTGACCAGTCAATCAACAAAGGATTAGGACACAGAGGGATAATTGAAGCATTACGTCAAATTTCAGATGGCCTTGAAGATGGTGAATTCCCAATCCATACAAAACTAAGTGGAACTCAGGTTTAATAATATGAAAAGTTTTAATAAAGTATATGGTTTTAATATAAACCCTGATTTATACCTTTACCTCAATGAAACAGGTTTCGAGCAAACGATGCAATTAACAGAAGGCCAAATTTTACTTTTTGATGGCCATTCAATGGTAGATAACTGGCGCACTCTTGGAGTTAACTGGCTCATTGATGAACATGATGTAAACGCTGGACTTCAAATACCAGATATTGCAGGACTAGGAGCTACTTCTTATGTTTTATCAAAAGAAGTTAAAGCAATAATGGAACCTAATTTAGGACACAATGTTGAATATCTTAAATGTGATTTGCAAGGTGAAACTTGGTATGCACTAAACCTAGTTGGTTTTGAAGATGCTCTAAACCATGAGCTTACCGAGCACAATTATAATAAACGTGGTGAAATAAAAATGATAAAGCCGTTTAAGCGCTTAGTAATAGATAAGTCAAAAGTAGAAAATACCGCTTTATTTCGTACCAAAGAAACGGGGTTGAGTTATATAACTACAGATGCAGAAAATAGTTTTTACTCTTTAATAAAAGAGAATAACCTTACTGGAATTGATTTTCATGAAATAGAAGCCATCTAGCATTAAAAGAAGCTCAGACATGTTCTTACAGTCAGTTATGATTGGTTGAACTCATAATGGAAAGAGCTCAATGATATTTCTTACATCGCGCATAATTTAAACGAGGTTTGAACAGTAGGACTTAATTAAATCTGAGAGTCGCATTTGTGCCATGAGCGGACTGTCGTAACCTTAGACACTTGTTATATACCTTTTACTTACCTGCTTTTATTTTAGGCAGTTGCACTTGCAATATAACAAATGCAGGAATCAATGGTAAAAAAGCTAGCCACGATAACGGAGTAACAACCCAAAACCAGATAAACCAAGATTCTGCGATAGTTAATAGGAATAATTTACTAACACGCTTAAAAAGCATTAAGTCACCCATAGCCGCTAAAGGCAAACCAAAACCTAGCGAACCAAATAAGGCTATAGATGGGTGAAGAGTCTCAATTTTAATGTTTTCTATCACTGAAAAATAAAATTCATAGCCATAGCTAAATAGCAAAGGACTCAATAGACAAAGCGCCCAAACAGTGCTCCAGCTAGCATCACGCTGATGCTTAGAGTGGATTTTATTTTTTTCTTGAAGCTTGCTCAATGCATCCATTTAACTCGGGCTATCCCTAGGTATATAAAAATTTAATAGTGCGCTTATCGCACATATTTCTACCGACTTAACGCTCATTTGTCTACTTTATATAGTTTTAACAAATAACCTAAGGTATTACTATCACTAAGTTTTCTAAAATATTTGAGTTAAGTTAAATAGATCAATATGCGCGTGCAGCTCATTTTCATGAATATATGCGCAAAAAGCAGTTTGACCAATCAATTAACTACTATATTTAGCAAATCTCAATGACCGGTTATCGCTCTAACCCGACTATCAGCTTAATAGTAGAAGTGCTATTATTAAATATAACTTTCCTGGCTTTGAGGTATGTATGCCTAGTGATATGCAACCTAGCACTAATCATAAATTTGTAGATATACTCAGCAATGGAAAAGTTAATTTAAGCTCAAACCCTTTAGATGAAATTGAATTAATTCAACGTGGTTTAGATATAAAGAGTGTTGAGAAGTTTAGGCTTCAGTTAGGTTGGGATATTCAATCCTTTGCTAAAGCAATTGGTACAAATATTAGAACTTTGGAACGTCATAAAAAAGAGTACACACGTTTAAATGCAACTTTGAGTGAAAATACCTTTGAGTTAGCTCATCTAGCATCAGCTTGTATTGATTACTTTGAAAATATTGAACGATGGAATAAATGGCTAAATACGTACTCCTTACAATTTAGCTCTAAAACACCTTTAACATTTGTAAATACAATTGCTGGTAGAAGGTTAATTAGGAACGTTATAAATAGCCTTAAATACGGTTATAACGCTTAAATAAACCCCAACATTTGCTGGGGTCTCTCTATTTAGCCTCTGCCTTTTCGGCAGTTAAAAGTCACAAGTTGTGGTTGTTTACTTCCTGGCCTAATTTCAGCTGCCTACTCGGCAGTTCACTCATGATCCATGCTGTTCTATAATTACCAACTATCTCCAGCTGCCTACTCGGCAGTTCACGAATTTTTCAAAGAATGCCACGTCATCTGTTAATCTCCAGCTGCCTACTCGGCAGTTCACTATAAAAAATAGTTTAAATTCCTATAAATACTAAACTGTTAAATGAATTTAAATGATTTCCCCTTATTTTTAATCAATCAGATAACTCATTGAAAATTTAAAGAGTGTTTTAAAACTATTAAAAAAGGGTATTTAAAGAAGGAACCGTACCTTGAAATGTTTGATTTGTAGCAAAGCCATAATTATTAAATTGATTTCTTACCGCATTAGTATTTTCAATTTTTTGTATGTGAAGTATAAAATTTTCCCCGTTTCCTTTGCTTGATACGGGTATTGAATGAAAGTGGCCTATGTCTTTTGCCTCAAATTTATATTCAGGATTATAAACCTCACCTCTGGCTTCAGCTCTTTTTTTAGCGCGTTTTAATCGCCTTTGCTTTTCGCCAACAAATGCTTTGGCTACTGATTGGTTGCGAACAAACATGACTTCGCTTTGATTTACTGGCACTTCGAGTATTTTTGATAAGCCAAATAACTTATCATGAGCCATCATCTCAAAATAACTTTGCTGAGATAGATTGATTAATTGCTTTTTATCTGTTGATACAAACGCTATTTGATTGCCTATCGTTTGCTCATTCCATTTAGGAAAGCACACACCAATATTACTTATTTCACGTGAGCTCATAAACCCATGCAAAATACCGATACAACGCCCAGCAAGAAGGCTTACATCACAATTTTTGGGTAAATAAGTAATGGTAAAATAATAGCGCTTCAAGCTTTACTCCTTTGGAACAAGCCACCTTTGATCAGCACTGCCGCAATAAAGTGAACTGCGTCTGATTCCTCACTCTGCTCTAAACCATGCTTTTCCATGTACTTAATATGCAAAGCAATACGCGGGAGTAATGAATAAAAGTCTGAATGGGTCTTAGGTGTTCTGTGTGCAACTAATATTTGCTTATCTGCGCCATATTCATGAGTGCGTAAAGGTTTGTAGCCTCCCTCATACCAATCATCGATAGTTTGAATAGCAGCGCCTACTTTTTGTGAATTCAAACTTGCTGCTTTTTTATCGCCTACTTGAGTATATGCAAGTTGTTTAGATGACATGCCTTGTTCAACATTATCTACAAACTTTTGACTTGGGTGAACTTCTTGGCTAAATGCATTTTTAATTTTGGCGGTTATATCTAAATAACAATAATTTTGAGGGTTACTAAGCCCTTCTTGAATAGCTTCTGACAACGTTAATAAAGCCGTTTGATTATTTTGCCAATTGCCCTGCCACTTTAATTTTTGTGCACTTTCAACAATAATTGGATCTGAATTTTCTGTGAGGATTTCAATATCAACATTCGGTGATTGACGATTGCGCCAAAGCCAGTTGCCCATCAGTATATTTTTAGCATAGCGCGTTGCAACTTCATTAAGGCCATTGTTCTTTTTATAGGTTTCGAAAAACCGTCTTAACCAATAAATAACTTTAGGGTCATCACATACATGTGGCTCATTACTATTAGCTTCAACCCTGAGTGAAAAACGACAAAATAGCTCATTTACAGTTGGAGGCACATAGCACACATCAATAGTTTGGGGGTTTCCAAACGCTAGATCTTGTGGCGCTAAATTTTTAGCCACATCTTGCTTTTGATACGCATCGCCAAACCCTGACTTTTGCCCAACTAATTTATTTTGCTCTATTTGTAGCGGTTCAAAATCAGACTCCGGTGTTTTATAAAAAAAAACCGCTTTACTGGGTGAGAGTGAGCGCGTGTAACTTAAGTGCCGAGGTAATTGCATTATTCATACTCAAACTTAGACTTTTTCATAAGCATAGACTCTTTTTGAACATCCATAACCCAAAATGCGTCATGAAAGAACTGCTTAGCCCCTGCGTACTTAACTGATGTATTACTAACACACTCTAACAACCCAATTACGGGCTCAGCATAACAATGGGATTCATGTAATGCTGCCTCTCGCTTAACGGGTTTTTCAAGCGCAGCAAAGCCAATTGCAGCGGGTCTTAAATCAAAGTTACCGTTAAGGGCATCAATCAATTGTTCAAAACTTTTGACTACTTTTTTTGAAGGGTACAACCAACTGCCATTTAACGATTTTACCTTTATATTTTTAAACAGCTCACTTGGTTTAGTATGTAAATGACACCAGTCTATATTTTGATATAACGAAGGAGGATGCATAGTCCCGCCCGCAAACACAGATGGTAGTGCAGGCTTAATAAGCTGACTATTTAACTTATTAAGCACCTCTTTATTTGGTACAAAAAGCCTAAATATTAAATCGAGTGTTATATCGCATTTAGGTTTATCGATAATACCTGAACTTATTACATGACTACGGCCAGCAACTTGTTTTAACTTACTTGGCTCAGGTAATGGTTTACCTGTATATAATTGATAGTTTTCAATGTAAATAGCACTGCCAATACACTTAATTGAAGGGTCTATAAAGTTTTTTAGCTTACGCTCAAAGTTATGAGCAAGCCCATTTAAAGCAGTAAGTGACGGCATCCCTTGAATATACGGGTTAGCCATTGCCTCAGCATCAAACACTCGCATATCTTGGCAATGTACATACACTATCTGCTCATCATTTAATGTTTCTTGTTCTGCCGTACAATGAGTAAATACATAGTTTAACTGCGTTTTAAACATCCCCATTAAATTAGGGTGATATGCAAAGCGTTTAAGTTTACTTAATGAACTAAGGCTTTCATTTAGTACGTTACTAAATTGGCTAATACAGTTAGTAACACTCTGATCTAAGTAATGCTTTGCCCACTCAGGATAAACTTGGTTTTGCGCGTTATTTTTAGCTTCCAGAATGTTATCCAGCCACAACTGCAAGCTAGCTCGTACTTGCCTAATAGCCGCTACTCGCGCTAATTGTTTTTGCCTTAACGTATTAAACTGTTTAATGCCTACCAACACCAAAAGCGCCTGTTGAAATTGACTGTTTAATAGCGCACGAATTTTAAATATTTTCTCAATATCATTATTGGCTACTTTGGAGCGGTTAGTAGCCTTAGAATATGTTTTAGGAAAGTAACGAAGCACTCTAATATTACCACCTACTGAGCTTGCTAAATCGCCAACATTGGCAGGCCTTGAGTGCTCAACTAAAGCAAAATTTAACTTACGATCTGTTGTTAATTGCTGAATTTTAGCTAGCATTGCGTGGCTTACTACAGGCGTAACCGCAAGGTAGCTTTGCTGAAATGGCATTTGTAATTGTGGTGAAAAAGAGCTTACTTCTAATGGGAGCTCTGCCACTGGCAAAAGCTGCTTTATTTTACCCGCGATGTCTAAAACCGCCTTTTTAGTAAACCCGTACCCTCTTATTAAATTGATCCAAACAAGCTCTTCAGTTATTAGTAACTTTGCTAAACAAGTCACTTCGCCCTGCCAATTAAACGAGGTTAAAAATAGCTTTGCATGATTAATTTCAGCACTATTGTGCGACCAGCCAAAACTTAAAGGTAATGACCGGCTACAAATACCCGCAATATCTTCACTTACAACTTCACTAATTAAACGTTGATGGCTTACTCGTATATCGGGGTATTTTAAATTATGAGTATGGAACCATTTAGCTTCGTTAATGCACTTAGTCAGTAACACTTCATCGCGTAATACACTTTTAGCGGTTCTTGTACTTGTTAGATCATCAATTTCACTGCGCTTATAAACTAGGTTAATGAGCACAACAAGTGCTTGTTCTTCAAAACCATCTACCGCAACATGAGGCATGTATGGAGCAAACAACTTTCTAAGTGTTGTGGTTTTTTCTTTTAATGATTCAATTGCAAATGCATTTTGTAAGTTCATAAGTTACCACGGCGCTATAAATTGGTTTTTTGTTTGAGGCTTTTCAGCTGCAAATGCTTGCTGTAGTTCAATTACTTGGCGCAAATAAAAAACATGGCTATCAGCTCTGAGCTGTTCGTGCTTTTTTTGTGGATAAGCACAGGTTAAAAAGCCTTCTTGATGAAGCCTATAAACTTGCTCTGTGGTGGTGTTTAACAATACTGCGGCATCAAAAGTGCATAGCACTAAGTCAGCAATATTTGGATGTTTAGCTTTAGGGTTACTATCAACTAATTCGACAAAGTAATTTATAATCTCATCAAGTACTTTGTTTTTACGGTTACTTGTTGCCGCTATTTGAGCATCACAGATCACATTTCCATACACAGAGTTGAATTTAGTTTTATTAAAAGGATTAAGTTGCTTGAGACGCGCATTGTTTGTGAGTAAATCTAATTCAGCGTTAAAGCCATCAGGCCAAGTACTAAAGTAATCAACAAAAGCGCAGTTAAAGTCTAAATCGCTTACATCAATTTGTTTAACCTTCGCAAACCACGATAACAGCCCCATTATTTTTGGGCTGTTACTACTTGCAAGCGCAAATGCAATTTTAAAGTCTGCATCGTTTAACTGTTCACTCCTGGTTAGTTTATAACCACAACTACACTCTAAAAACGCCTCAGAAGCTCTATAATCAATTGAGTCATGGCATTCCTTACAATGCATAGTTAATTGTGTTTTATGCTTATGGCACGCTTTATAGGGCTTTAAATGCCAATAAAAAGGAATATATGAAGACTCTGACAAGCATTCAATGCAAACAGGTATGTTATCAGTACGAAGTAGCTCGAGGGGAATTGTCAGCTCATTACGGCTTACTGCTGCTAGGTTGCCAAATTTAAAGTTACTGCGCCGCCATGCAAGCGCAAGAATATAACCTGCGTTTACATCTGCTAATTGGGCTACTAATTTAAGCGCTCTTATTCTAAAGCTGCTCGCTTGCCTAGCATGATAAACATCAACTTTACTCAGCTCTAACGGCAACGCACCTTCAAGCTCATGATCTTGCTCTGCAAGCCATTGCCATAAAATATCAGCAAGCTCACTATAGCCATCGTATGAGTTATCACTTGCAAGCCTGAGTAAATAGCTTTCAAGCGCTTCATCTGGATAAGGTTTTGTTTGAACTAAAAAATGCATCGCCAACCTAAACTAAGAAAATCTTAGTTTAGGTTTAGATTAAAAGTAATACTTAGGTCAAGCTTAAAGAGAAATTAATCTTTTGAAACATCTAAAACAAATATATCAATCAGCCCTACAAGATTTTTAGGTAAGTCATTTTCTAATTTTACTTTAAGTTCATCTGCGCTTTTCAAGCCATGCAGCTTTCTATTCGCTACTTTTTCTTCAGCCCCAAACCAAATAACAAGATAAATACCTTGTCCTTCAGCGTCAGGATGAATTGAGTACCTTTCAGCCAGTTGGTTTCCTGCTGCTGAAAACAGTTCTGTATGCCACTGCCCTTTAGCTTCAATTACAAGTAATCTTCTAATACCATCCATTACTTTGGAAGCAGTAATATCAATTCTATTTTTATCTTTTGTTTGATGCTCTGCATTGATAACTATACTGTCTGTTTCTAAGCGAGGCTTCAAATACTCTGCAATAATTTCTACTGAGCTAACTTCGTCAAGACGAACTCCTCCTTGTGAATAAAAACGATTTCCTGGGTTAAACTCCCCACCCTTAATATCTTTTTGATATTTATCTAGCTCATACAAAACTCTATCTCTAAGTCCTTCAACTGTAACAACATCACAATTATCCAAAAGGTCTATAACCTTTGAAATATTCGGAGGAATAAAGTTTCTCAAAGCTAAAGCACGAATTTGATTTGCTCTCATACTTTTAAGGTTTTGGCGCATAACCTGAAAGCGAGAGTCCTTAATTAACTGTTCAATAATATGAATTGTTCTCTCAGAAGCGTCCAATTCAATTTGCCTAGATATATCAACCAGAAATCGATATGCTCTTTCTCCGTCAGGGCTAGAGGTGCCATAAAAGGAAGGCAAGTTAACTTGTGGCCAATCTTCAATAAAGCGATCTAATAATAAATATATTTTATCGCTAGATAAACTTGGAAAAGTATCGCGGCTTCCGGAGTTTAAACTACTTGATATTCCCTCGAATAAAAATATTGAGCTTTTCTTCTGGGTAAGGAAATAAAAAAACTTTTGGGAATCGCATAAATCCAAAAAATAAAAAGCTCTTAAAAACCAGAATTGTATGATTTTCTCTTCAGGCTTATCTATATGGGGTGGTTCGATTCGACCCAGCCATTCATCGCAACGAATTAAGATCAAATGTTTAAGCTGTTCTTTATCACAATAATGAACGGTTAAATCAAATAAAATATCGAGCGCATAATAGCTCAGGCCAGAATACTTGTTTAACCACTCTAAGGGTAAATTGACTTTTAAATCACTAAATATTTCATCGTCTCTTAGTACTTCTACTTCAGGGTGTTCGCATTTAAACCTGTCTAATTGAGGCTCAACATACTCTTTTAAGTAATTCTCTTTGGAAGTTACATCAGGAAATAACAAACGATCAATTTCACACTTAAGAAGACCACGTTCATCTTCAGTTACTGCGTCATAATAAATATTACATCTAGTTTTCACAGCAGTAAGTATTTGCTTACTAATATTGCCCAGTTCCCCCTGCATACGTATTGTTTCTAAGCACAAAGCATATAAAACCGTTTCAATATGTAACCACTGCGATAGACTCCTCAACTCCGCAAGTTTCTTCAAGTTAGGTACATCAGGAGCAATCAGGCTAGTGCAGTTTTTTAATGAAGTTCTCATCAGTTTTTCATCACCAAACTCTTTTTGTATATTTTCAGGTTCAGATAACAAACACTCTGAAAAATTAACTAACCACCCGAAATGCCCTCCAGATTCGATTAAAGCGCGGTTTCTCTGAATAAAGCTAATATTGTCTGCACGATTTTGGCTCTCACATTTTTTGTTCTTTCTACCTAGTCTATTAAACTTCGAATTTCGTTTTCGTACCTGTAATCCAATTGAGTAATCTGTATTATTTGCTTTTGCCCACTCACGCATAAATTCTAGCTTTTGATTAGCTTGTTTACGCATAATGCTGCGTATATGACTATTCAACTGAAGCTTGTTGTGCTGGAAGTAAAAATGCCTCGTTATAAAGGTTGACCACAGTGCTAAATTATTTTCTTCAAATGCTAAATTAATTAGGTATTCAGTATCATCAGCGGAAAAACATAATCCAGAATGCGCACCGCAATCTGTTTCAAACCTACTTTGTTTAAGATTGTAGATTTTTTTACGTTCAGTTATACCAAAAAAAGCTGTTTTAAAAATTCCTTGTCTTAAGTCTTTATTTTCTCTAATTGCTTTTACAGACTTACAGAAGTTTTCACTTCCTTCCCTATGATAATTTAAGTTTTTTAGCCACCCCCATATCTGTTCAGGGTTATAAGGGAAGCTAGTGATATCAAAGTAATGATCGAGCAATTTACCTACAAGCTTGCTTATCCCGTCTCTACAAAAGCATTCATAGTACTCTTTACCACAACTGCAAGTTAACTCATCGGTTAAAAAATTTAATAATCGCTCAGTATTTTCAGCAGTTAAAGTCCATACCAATTTATTGATGAAATATCGATTGCCTTGTAACCGTCTATCATCTAGTGAGGTTTTTTCAGTAGGGTAGAGACTTGAACATGCTCGAAAGAAGCGTTTTAGTATGCCTAAATCAATAGAATTAGCACCTAAGAATTCAATTCCTTTAGCTGCAATGTTTAGAGATGTATTACTAGACTCGGATATTAATGTTTCGAGTATTTTAATATCATCAACATCAATGAGCGAAAACAAACATTCCATAGCAAGCCTTCGAGTATCTAATCTCTCATTAGGTTCGAATAATATGTTTATGAGATTGGGAGTTAAGTGCTCAATAACCTGAGATTCTTTGATTATAGTTAATACTAAGTCTCGTAAATGCCCATCACTTTTATTTTCTAAAATTGGCTTAATATCTTCAGCCATATTTTTATCAAAAAAACCAACTGTACTGTATCGCCGCCAAAAATCACCTCTTCTAAAATACGGGTCATTTTTTTCAATTTGTGTTAACTGTGATAAAAGTAACCTTTTAGATGAGCGATCAAGTTGTGAAGGGTCTCCATTAGCTAGCACAGTATAAGGATCAAGTCTTATAATTTCATGTTGTAGCGCTAACCCGCCGAGAGTAGCCATCCAACCAAGCATTCCTCTCAATTCATCACGAACAATATTATTTGAAGCTATTACTGTTTTACAAACTCTTAAAGTTAGTGGATCTTGATTACTCTGTACTCGCTTTACTAAATACTGAGCGGCACAATATTCAGCAATAATCTTGTGAACAGCTCGATGCTGATCAATATCATCTGCAAGTTTAAATAAGCGAGAATCTATAATACTGGATAGATCAAAGTCCTCTTCTATTAGTGCATTGATATTGGGATATAAGTATTCCTCTGATAAATCACTAACACTTACACCTTCAGCACCTGATAAAAGAGTTTTAGAAAATACTTCTGATGCGAGCTCTATTTTTTTCTTATACGGGAAATCTATTCCAGTTCTTCTTTTTGCCGAAGGGTTAAGCTCTTTAGCTAAATGCTCAACTGCTTTTTCAAAAATAGAAATTTTACTTTTAAATTTTCGATTACTTTCAATGTAGGCATCTGCAAACATTTTTAAAAACTGAGGGTTCGGAAGCAAAACGTCTAAATTAAAGCGTGATATTTCTGTATAGAAATTATCAAAATCTTCATCAGGCAAGTGATGATCAAAAATCTTTCTTTGCTCTAATTCATTAAACTCCCTCAGCCTTAAAACCAAAGGCTCACACTCTAAATACTCTATAACCGCTTGTGTTGAGTCACTGCTCCATTCACTTGAGCGACTTGATATTATTAAAGTTTCAGGTTTTGACTCTATGACTCTAGCTAATAATTTGTGTATACCACAGTTGTCAATCTTGGATAGTTCATCCAAAGCATCTATAACAAGAAAATCTCTAAATAATTTACTAGAATACAAGTACTTGCTAGCAGTGACTGAGTTAGTATTAGCTTTACTTGCTAAGCTTTTAAGAAACTCTGTCTTACCCGCTCCTGGCTCTGCTAAAATAACTATGCACTTAGAGACACTCAAAAGTTCATCTTCAGCATAAATTTGCTCATCATTTTCAAGAGTTCGCTGTAGATAAATATTTGAGGTCATAGATTCTCTATATATTCACAAATTAAAGTAGGTATTTACTCTTTAATTAAGCCTAAAGATATTTTGGAAGTTTTAATACTATCAAGTAGTTTCGCCTTATCATTCTGGTCTGCTTTACCCCATGCGCAAATTAGTTCAGCCAAATCATCTTCTTCACAATAAAAGTAAGCAACTGGTACATCAAGCTCTTTAGCAATGCGTTTCATGGTTAAAAAATCAGGGGCATGTTTGCCTTTTTCGTATTGGTTCATGCGAGCACTAGCCGTGTTTGGCTCCATGCCTAATGCCATACCTAGCTGTTGCTGAGTAAGGCCAGCTGCTTTTCTTGCAGATTTTAGGCGTGAAGGTGTTGGAGTTTCCATGTGAACCTTAGCTATAAAACATATCTTGCTAAGATTCTCTTAGTATCTAACCCATAAGTGTACTAAGGATATTTTAGTTTTTAAATATACACTTAATTAGTAATGTTTTAAACTATACATTTATGAGTTAAAAGGGATTTTATGCTTGTTTTTGCTAGCGATGCTTCTGGTAAGATTGTTTCAATAATAATGTCAAAAATGGTAAAGCATGTAATTGTTTTTGTATCGCATGTAATGACTCTTTAATTGCACGCAATCGCGGCACTAAGAATGCTCATTCATTTGCTCATACCTCAAAGCCTGAGAAAAGATCCTGCTTAATGACAGCTCTACACAGGTTCGTACAAGAATATCTAGCCGCTCAAGAACAAATATTACTTCCTTCCGTTAAATGTAAACACAATACATGGGTAAACCAAAGTACGATCTCCAAAACTCGTCAAAATACTACAAGGTTCGGTAGAGTCGCCGTTAGATAAATACAAAATGGATGTTGGACTGGAAACATCGCTGGGAAGAATATTCATTGAAGTTAAAGTCACTGCTGAATGTAGCGATGAGAAAGTAAGTTTTTTAAAAAACAATAAAGTACCAACATTAGAAGTCGACCTATCTCAATTCATTGAGCAGCCCATCGAAACTGTCATTGATGCACTTCGTAATATAGAGCCTTACTCAAATTGGATTTATAGCTGGTGTGATGATGCACTCAAAAATGAGATAGAAAAAGAGGTAGAAGCTAAACAGAACGCTGCCCAACAAGCATTAGAGCGAGAAGTTGAACGTAGGAAGAAAGTAACCAAGCAATCAATAACTTAACTAGAAATAACACTATTGATTTACCCGCAAAAGAGTTGCCATTTACCACATTTATCGGGGCCAGAGAGTACAAATTACAAGCGAAAGTGCTCAATGCTGAATCTTGGAGCTTCAACCACTTCAATGTAATGATAGATACTAATGAGTATATATTGGCGACGTGTCAAATGCTGAGCAAAAAAGGAAAAGAAGGTAATAAGCTATACATACTCTTCCCGTTTAATGACAGTGTATTACATAATTTTAAGCCAGAGCCTAACTCTGCAGTACTTTGCAGGTTGTTTAGAAAAGGAAGCTACCCTTATAAGTGGCTATCATTTCCTGAGCCTAGCTCTCATAAGCTACAACAAGCTCAATTAAAAGCAAAGCAAGTAAAAAGAGAATCACTCGAGTATTTTGAAAGCTATAAGTGAGTTGCGGAAAGAAATATTCGAAAACAGCTGGGTACTCAACAAGCTCATTCCAACACCCTTTTATGTTAAAAAGTTTGACTTACTCATTTATTGACGCATCATTTCTTTAAAAGCATTTAATTCTGAACATAAAAAACCTTGAATTTTTTCATTCCCATAAGATTATCATAGATAAAAATAAGGACACTTTCTTGAACTCAAATCATCTATTTATTATAGGTAACGGCTTTGACTTGTGGCATAACTTGCCTACAAATTACAAAGATTTTTACCAGCAATACCGTGAATATCTCAATCAAATTGAGCACTACTTCCCAAATAGCTTGCAAGAAGAAGAACTTTGGAGTGACTTTGAAAATGTGTTAGGTAAATTTGATGAATCTATTTTGATAGATGAAAACGACTTTATGGATTTCTCTGGCGATGACTTTCCAACACAGCAAATGTATGGACTTGAAGACGCTGTAGAGGATTTCAGTAATAATACTATCCAAAGTATAACCAGAAGTTTTACTACATGGATCAATAGCATAAATTTAGAAAGTTCAGTTCAGCAAATGACTTTCCCAGATACAGCTAAATTCATTAACTTCAACTATACCTCTACACTACAACAGTTATACAAAATCCCTGTGGAGCACGTTTATCATATCCACGGCAATGTAGGACAAGCGAAACCTTTAATTTTTGGTCACACAAAAGCGGTAACCCAAGCTATTGCTGAAGAAGATTCTTATTATACAGTAGCTATTAATAATGGACGGAGAGTATTAGAAGTTCTTCGAAAACCCGTAGCTGATATCATAAGAGATAAACTTAATCCTTTATTAGAAAGTAGTGTTAAGGATATATCAGTGATTACCGTAATTGGCCATTCACTCAATAAAATAGATCTTCCTTATTTTTCGCGTATGGTGGATCAGTTTCCTGATGCTCACTGGCAGTGTTACTCATACAGCCTAAGCGAAGCAACTGCTCACAGAACTGTACTTGAGCAAATTGGCATTCCAATAGGAAACTTAAGTATTGGAACCTATATGCAGCTCGTTCAACAATATCCGCTGAAGAGGGCTGTGGACTTTCCATAGACCCCTTGCAGCTTTTTATATGCTAAATGTAAGCTAACATATGAATTAAAAGCTATTAATTTTTAATGTTATCTTATTTAAGCAAGCTAAAGTCAAACATTCATACTTTTACATCTGACAACTCACTTTCTCAACAACTGACTAATAGGCATTCGGTCAGTAAACTTGGTCGCTATAAATGGATCTTCATCTTGGGCGCTTTCAGATTTGTATAGTGAATAGCGCTCAACTTCACTTGCTGTTATTTCTGCAACAGGCAACGTAAATAGGTTTGGTACATCAGGGAAGAGTACTTCAAACGCTTTGACTAGATGCTTGGTTGTTAGAGTTTTCGCGTTCTCTATTAATGCGTAAAGTACGGCATCATCTAAAAAGTATTTTAATGTTCTAAAGCAACCTTTTGATAAAGAGAACAAAGCAAACACTGTAGCTTGTTCACTTAGGTTTGGCTTTTCAGTAAATGGCATTCGGTTAGCTAGGCCAATTATTAGTTGTACAAAATGCTTTGGGTTTTCTGATAATTTAAAATAAGGCAGCTGCCGCCTTACTAATAAACGCGATGACCATTGAGGCTCGTCTGCTATTTTTTCTGTCCACGGCATACCAACTAATACTATCGATACGCCCGCTTCGTCGTTAATATATTTTAATCGGTTGGCAATCTCGCGGCGTTTTTTACCTTGGTTGTGCTCAATTAGCTCTTGAAACTCATCAATAATTATAAGCTCTGTGCCACACGTTTTTAGGCATTTTATTAATGATGTGGTTAAGCGAGTGCCGTTTATTCGTAGCTTACGCTCTGTGCTGCCTACTTGCCCTAAGTCTTTAAGAAGCTCGGCTAAAGTAGATTCTAGTGTCGGATTGCTAGGTATGCGGCTTACTAATACGGGGTGATTCATCACTCCATTAATAAATTGCGGTAAGTGACGTTCTTTATACTGTTTTATTAGTGCTGTTTTACCTGTGCCTGTATCGCCATTTAACAGCATGCAAGGCTTTTCACCTGTTAGCCCTTTACCAAGTCTTAATCTGTCAAAGTCGTTAAATACCGTGCTTATTATTGGGTATTCAATAAATACATCGCGAAATTCATTAAGCTTTTCTTTTTGTTTGTCGGTCAGCATAATTAAAATCCATCTAAGTCTGAAATAAAGTCATCCCAGCTATCTGTTGGTTGCTCTTTAGGTGTAACCTTTTTGTGTTCTACTGGCTCGCTCTGAGCTATTGATTTCTGCGAGTCGCTACTAACATTTTGATGCTTAGCTAACGCTTTACCGCCTTTTACTTTTGAGTGTTTTGGCGCATTTTTTAACTCTTCAAACTCGTTTTGAATTTTATTATGAATAAACATACGCGCTTTTGCTAAGCCTACATTATCGATAGAGCTCGAAATAAAATCGCGATGAATACGTATATTTATTTTATGCTGATTTAAACTTAAATTTTGGGTGTAACCGTTTGGATCTATGCATGGCACTTTTATGTAATGCTCTAGCTTATCGAGGTAAACGTATATATAAGAAATATCATCGGGGTTTAATTTAATTAAAACTTCTTGAGATACTTTATGGCTAAATTGCTTTCTATAATTGGCCAGTTCAGTACTGTCGTAGCTTAAGTTTTCTAGCCGTATTCCACCTTTACGAAGCACCCGATGATTTGAAATACTGAGCACAACATCTAGCTGTTGAAGATCATCATTACTCAGCACTGTTGGTGGTAACGTATTAAAGCCTTGATCCCATAATTGGCTTGGTATGTACTTAAATCGGCTGTCAGCATCTTGATGGTAAACGTCTACTACCCATTTATGAAATAACTGCATAAAGGTCGTAAAGCGCATGATTGCATCTTTTTTGGGGTTATATTCATGCTTTTGTAAAATGTTAGAAAAGGTTTTACCAGGAACAGGATCTAATAATTCAGTGTTAATTGTGCCAAACATGCGTTCTACAAACGGTTTTAACCACGGCTTTGCAACAGGGTTATATTGAGTATTAATGCCTATTTCTTCACAAGCAAGTTCAAGGCTGTTACTCCAAAATTCAGCGCCATTATCAACAACGAGAGTTTCAATTTTGCCAGCACACTTCCACTCATTAATCGTATCAGGGTATAGTTTTGCTACTTCACTTTTAGGTTTCATCGCATTTAGCATTGCTCGCCTTACTGCATCGTAGCTAGGCTCACTGAAGCTAAAGTAATAGCCAACAATACAATGGCTATACACATCGACTAACATGGTGAGTGCTGGCCGTCCAAGTGGAATATGCAGCTCATCATCCAATAAAATAAGATCAAGCGGTGTATGGTCAATTTCAACTTTTTCGAGTACTCGGGTAGGCCGTGTATGCCCTTCTACTTTATTAAAAGCAATATCAGCAAGGCGCTTACCATAACGAGCAATCAATACTTCGTATTGCGGTAAGTTATCTATTCTGTTTTTAAACGCTTTGTATGTTAAAGGCTTTAAATCACTGCCAACAACACTGTCGTTTTCAATAATAACTAAGTCTTTATAGAACTTGTAAGCCGAAGCCACTGATGGCTTTTCTTTTACTAAGTAACGCTCAAGTGCTTTTTCAAAAAACTTATCCGTTGCTGTATCGCGCGCTCTATTACCTTTTTTTGGTGGCTTGGTATTAGCGCAATGATATTTTTATCCGCATTTGTATAAGCGCTATACCATCGTGCTGCTGTTCTCCAGCTAGGCTTTTTTTCTCCCTCAACTTCAGGCATTACTTTTAATAAAGGCTCAAGGTTTTTTTGTGTCCAACCGCCTTGAATATTAGCCTCAAGCCATTGAATATATTTAAGCTTAGCAAATGTTGTTGTTTTTATTTTTTCAGGAAGGGCTTGTAAGTCTTTGGCGTAATTTTGAGGTAGTTTGGTCTCTACTTTTGGTAATGGCTGGTTAAATTCATCATCAAACAACCCGTCATTAAACATTATTAGACCAAATTGCTGTTTCTATTGATATTTCATTTGTAGTTAAGTCGGCAAATAACTGCCCTAATGATAATAAGCGTAGCACCGTAGCAAGTAGCTCACCGGCAGTTACTTTTAAATAGCTAACTAACTGGCCTACTTTAATAGACTCGTATTGCTGAACAAGTTCTAACACCGATGCTTGCAATTCTGTTAAAGACTGAAAACCAGAGTAGCGATGCAAAAGCTTTAAGTTATTGAGTGTTGGATATACACGGATTTGTTTGTCTGTAACCAGTATTAAATCGCGCCCACCTTGCTTAGCTATGGCTTGCTTTTCAATAAAACGTGCACGAAAGTCTTCGTCAGCAATTTTGCTTTGCGGTTTTACTTCGATAAATTTTTGCGTGCCGTCTGTGTGGGTAAGTAAAAAGTCAGGTGTGTAACGGCAAATACGGTTATCAAACTCATATTCGTAACCTAGTGGCTGTGCTTCAAATGCGGCTATTGATGGTGAAAATTCAAAATGGAAACAGGCATCAAACTCTAAAGACGATTCGACTAAACAGGTAGATTTATTTTTTTGACTAGCAAATTTATGGAGGTTTTTAACACGGGAGTGTTTGAGTTTTCTTCTGTACATGTGAGTCAACCATCTAACCATTTGGTTAAATACTAGACTATGCCACCTTATACTTCCAATTTATGCCATCTTTCAGTACAAATATGTCAACTTATACTTCAAACAACACCCAAATGAGGAATTTGGGTGGCAGTCTTACCAGCCACATCTCGGCACACACGTCACAAACTGTGGCTGCTCCCTTCCGGGCCTGACCAGGTTCGCCTGCTAGTGTTGCGAGAGGACCAATAAGACTACCATTGAGGGCCTTGGTTGGCGCGGGGGGATTATCTCTACTTTTGCTCTGTTATTCAAGGGGTAATCTAAAAAGAAAGTGCGATTGCATACTTCATATACAATCGCGATGCATTTAGCTGTTTTAATGCGTATTAATTGCTCTCTAACTGAGTTTTAATATTACGTAATGCTGCTTTTACTTTTTTCATGTTCTCAGGGCCCATGCGTAAAAGTTGTTTTTGTGCGGCTGGTAATTGCTCCCACTCTGAAAATGCGTATTGATATGTTACTGAATTACGAAGTAATGGTAAGTCGCCCTCAGGTTCTGGCGTATCAAGTAACAAATCAATTGCATCGGTTAGGGTTTGATTAAACTCATCATCGCCATAACCTATTTCAGTATATGCACTATTAATAAGCGGTTTATATTCTTCGTACATACGCACTGCTTGAGCTGCACTCATACTGGTGAATACTTTTACATACGGTGTATAACGCTCATAGCTATTAGGATCAATCGTTAAAATATCTCCTTCTGTTACGCTAAAACTCTCTTCTGGCTTAATAACAGGTGTATGCTTTTTGGCTATTTTGCCTTGGGCAATGTTATCTATAAATACAACACCACGGCGAATCACATCGTCGGTTACCATTAAGCTCATCACAGAATCACTTAAGTACTCATCCATTTTAGCAACAACCACCGCGTCACTTTCGTCAAGCGTCACTAATGGTTCTACTTTTGGGGCCGGCTCAACAGGGCGTTGTGTTGGCACTTCAAGTTCTTCAGGTTCCTCTGGTTTTACTGCAGAAGGAGTATCAATAATAGGAGCAATTTCTGGTTTAAGCTCCATTATTGGCTGCTCTTTAGCTGGCGGTTCTACCTCTGTGCGTGTTACTTTTTCATCACTTGGTTTAAGTAATACGAAAGCAGCCGCGCATGCTACGACTATTAAAATAATAACGGCAAAAAGAAGATTGTTATTAGGTGGACGTTTTTGAACATCTGACACTTCTGGTTTATCTGACATACGAACTCCATAAAAAATTAAAATGCGATATCACTTAGAATACGCTAAGTGGATTAAATTCATTCTGACACACATACTATGACATTTAATAACACGGCAATAATAGCTCAAAGGTTAAGCGCTAAATTGCAAAGTTAAATAAGGTAATGAGTATAAGGGCAGTTATCCTTTGATTCTTCTAGCTTAAAGACTTACAGTGAATAAATAAAGCAAAGACGTAGAACAGTTTAACCACCAATATGAAAATCAAGCAAGTTGATCCCAAAAAACCTAAAATAGCCTTGTTACTTACAGGTGGTGGCGCACGTGCTGCTTACCAAGTGGGCGTACTAAAAGCACTCGCTCATAGCATGCCGCGTACAGCTCCATTACCATTTAGGGTAATAAATGGCACCTCAGCTGGGGCAATTAATTCTGCAGCGTTAGCATGTTACGCCTCGTGTGCGCATTTGGCTGTACGAAAGCTCGAATCTGTTTGGAAAAACTTTTCAACCTCTATGGTGTATAAAAGCGACTTTTTAAGTGTGTTTGGTCATATTGCGCGTAATATTTTAACGAGCTTTCAGTCAGAGCATATTAATCACCCGCCTGCGAGCTTGCTAAATAATCGCCCTCTTCGTAGTTTATTAAACGAAATTTTAGATTTACACCGCATTGAACGCAATTTACATCGTAATTATTTAGATGCGCTGTCTATTACGGCCTCAAGTTATACAACGGGTGACTCGGTTGCATTTTTTCAATCTAATACGCAAACATCTTGGCAGCGTGCTAAACGCGAGGGTCGTGCTACGCGCATTAATGTTGAGCATTTAATGGCGTCGAGTGCCATTCCGATGGTATTTCCTAGCGTAAATATTTATAACCATTACTTTGGTGATGGCTCTATACATCAGCTTTCTCCGCTTAGTCCGTCGATTCATTTAGGCGCTGAAAAAATATTTATTATTGGGGTCGACCAACCCAAAGAATTACACCCACCGGGTTATTCTGCGCATTACCCAGGGCTTTCTGCTGTTGCAGGGCATTTACTCGACAGTGTATTTACCGACACTATGCAATCGGATTTAGAACGTTTGGACCGTATTAACCGAACCTTAGGGCTATTACCTGCACGCGATAAACATCAAGAGCTTAAACAAATTGATACGTTTGTAATTAACCCTTCGCAAAATTTTAATGCCATTGCAGCGCAGTATTACAACGATATGCCATGGGCTATTAAAGTATTGCTACGTACCATAGGTGTAAAAAAGCATTCGCAATCGAGCTTAACCAGTTATCTATTGTTTGAAAAACGCTACACCCAGCATTTAATGCAAATTGGCTATGAAGACGGTATGAAAAAATTACCGGAGATACGCAAGTTTTTAGAACTAGATTAAGCCCAAACAGAAACGTTATTCTATTCCGTCGAGCAGGTAGTGCTCTACCCGCTCAACGCGCCTTGGTTTTCCTTGCAGTACTAATATATCGTTAGCCAGTAATAAGGTTTGATCCGATGGAGCGTCTATTTCGCGATCTTGCCTGCGTAACGCTTTTATAAACACTCTTCGTTTTGTTAAATTAAGCTCACTAATACTTTTATTTACAGCAAACGCTTTATCGGGCAAAGCTATAACATGCAGGTATTCTAATCTATCGCTATTATTTTCATCGCTATCAATGTGCTCACCGGAAAAAAAGCTTTGCAAAAATTTATAGCGATTACGGCGCTCTTTACTTACACGCCTAACAATTCGGCTCATGGGTACACCCGACATAGATAAAACATGCGACACTAACATTAAACTTGCTTCTAAAGTTTCGGGCACAACTTCGGTTACCCCCAATTCTTTTAACTTTTCGAGCTGACTGTCATCTCGCGTGCGTATAAGTATTTTAACTTCGGGCGCTATTTGCTTTATAGCGTCTATTACTATTTGTGTTTGCTCAAATTCAGTAAAGGTAATAATGACTAAGCGTGCACGCTCTACCCCTGCACATTTTAAAATGTCTTTTTGTTTAACGTGTCCAAATATTACGGGTTCTCCAGCGGCTTTACCTTCTTGAACGAGTATTGGGTTACTCTCAATAGCGACATATTCTATTGCCTCAGGCTTTAAAAACCGCGCAATGGTTTGCCCAACTCTTGAAAAGCCACAAATAACAACATGATTACTATAAAGCGCGCTACTTTTAGGTTCATTTTCCCACCCCATACTTGCGCGTTTTAATACGCCTAAACGTTTTAAAATAAGCGGTGTTTTATCAATTAAAAATGGTGTAAAGGCCATTGAAAGTACACCCAATGCAATTAAAAATGAGGTTTGATCACTCGTTAATAATTGCTGTTGTCCACTTAAGGCAATAAGTACAAAACCAAACTCTCCCATTTGCCAAAGCATAATTGCACAAGCCAATGCATCTTGTCTTCGCTCCCCCATAAGCTGCGCGCTTATTGCAACAACGGTTATTTTTAAAATTAATAAGCCAAGTAACGCACCAATTATAAATAAGCCATTACTAAACACATATAATAAATCAAGCTGCATGCCGACAGTTACAAAAAATAGGCCCATTAAAATATCGCGAAAGGGCCTTATATCAGCCTCTAGTTGGTGTCTGTAATGACTCTCGCCCAACATCATACCGGCTAAAAAAGCGCCAAGAGCCATTGATAGACCAAACATATATGTTAGCAACGCGGCAAATAACGCAACCAGTAATGTTGTAAGCACAAATAACTCATCGGTGCGTACTAGCGCTATTTCGTTAAATACTTTAGGCAGTATCCATTTGCCTATAGCCCATAACAATAAGCAAACAAATGCGCCTTTAGTTAATGCAAAAGCAAGCGCCCAACTAATGCTTTGTGAATCGCTAGATGCTAATAAAGGAAGGATAATAAGCAAGGGAACAACCGCTATATCTTGAAATAACAATACACCAACGGCTAGTTGTCCACGACGCTGGTTTAGCTCACCGGTTTCTTTTAATAACTTAACCACCACGGCAGTGGATGAAAGCGCCATAATGATACTAATAGCAAAGCTAGTTAATAAGCTGAAATTTAAGCAATATAAAACAACAATAAGTATCAGGCTGGTCACAACTACTTGTAGTGACCCAAGGCCAAACACAATATTGCGCATTGCCATTAAACGTGAAATAGAGAACTCTAACCCTAAGCTAAATAACAAAAATACAATACCAAGCTCTGCCACAAAGTCGATTTCGTGCGTGTGTGCCATCCAACCAATACCATGGCTGCCAGCTAAAACCCCTGTTGCTAGATACGCCAAAATAGGCGGCAATCCAATGCGCTTAAAAAACCATACAAAAAGTACTGCAACAACTAATAAGCCAAAAAATTGAACATTAATACTCTGCAAACTGAACCTCACGCTTAAATTAAACCAAGGGACTTACATTAAATATAGCAACCATCTGTTTTTCGGCCAGTTTTAAAATATGGCATAGAAATAGCTTAGTAATTGTAAAGCAACACCCTCGGGGGAGAATTTAATGGAAAACGTCCATATTTTGACACAACGTGTATCAGGTCGCGGTGATTTTTTGCCGTTCTCGGCAGAACACACACGTGTAGATGAACCAACTGAAACACACGAACTTGTTACTGAACTACAAACTAGTTTAGTTATTGAAGATGTTTTAGCTATGTATGCTAAGTTCGCAAAACAATTGCTAAACTTTTCGGGTATACAGTTTCAATCGACGCTTGGCACAGCGCAAACATCAGATAGTGATACAAACAATACACCCTATATTTTTGACTTAACAATAGCAGCAGAACACTTAGGACAACTAATTTACTTTAGTAAATACCCTCTTAGTGCTGTAATTGAAAAAAAGTTACGCGTTTTACATACCGCGTTAATTTACCCACTTCGAAATGCGATGATGTATAGCCGAGTATTAAAACTTGCGACAAAAGATACCTTAACGGGATTAAACAACCGCAGTCAATTTAATGATATTTTGTCGCAAAAACTCGAAAATTGTCGCCGCTACCAACGTCCTTTTAGCTTAATGCTGCTCGACTTAGATAACTTTAAACAAGTTAACGATAACTTTGGTCACAAAGTGGGCGACGATACATTGAAAGAATTCGCTAAAGTTTTATGTAGCAGTATTCGTGGTACAGACTCAGTATTTAGGTTTGGCGGCGATGAGTTCTCAATTTTAATCGAAGACCCTGAGTTTACAACTAACAAAGTAGTTGCTGAACGGATCATGCGCCTTGTTAGAGAATCAAGTTTAATGTCGCAATATGGCGTAACAACCAGCATAGGTTTTACCTTAGCAAGCAGTCAAGATTGTGATAATGAGATATTTGCTCGCGCAGATAAAGGGCTGTATAAAGCAAAGGCCTCGGGCAGAAACTGTGCTAAAGCATATTAAAATTTAAAAATACATTTAAAATAAAAGAGTCTAACTTCCCCCGTTAGGCTTTTTTATTTTGCTGTATTGTCCTGTTTAAAACTCAGGACAACACACTAAAAAGCATGACTTAACGCTCTGACTTTATTGGTAAAAATCTATATATAACAAGCACTAAGCAAAAACCAAAAAAGAAACCACTCACTAAGTTAAGTAATGCAGCACTTTTTGCAATTGGCGTGAATAAAACTAAAATTAACGGCGTACTGACTCCTAAAACAAAAAACAGCCCACCTTTACCTAACCAATAAGCCAGTAATAATGCACCACATAATATTCCACCAGCAATAGCGTGACCCAAAGTAATTAGGTTAAGTGAAAACAAGGCATTAGCTAATACCGCGACGATAGCTGTAACTAACATCCCCAGTGGCGCTTTGTTTACTAGCGATAAGCCAACATGTGGTTGTTCTGTCATTATTTACACTCCCAAAAAATACCTGTTTCGTCAAGATGATTGGCACTCATAAAGTAGCCAACCACTTGAACCAATTCGTCATTATAAAAAATTAATGGCACATTAGCACGTAACCAAGGGGCTACTTTTGCATCTTTAAACCAATGTTTTAATGTATTACCACCTGGTTTTTTTTCCGGTTTGATCCGCGCATTGTTACAGTTAAAACGCACAGTAACTTGTTCATGCTTAAACGGCGGTCGAATACCCTTGCCATTTTTTTTATTAGCAAACGGTCATCATTAAATTTAAGCTCATCACTTACAAGCATTTGATCTTGTAAGATTTGATATGGATTCACAAAATACAAATAGCCTTGATGGCGACGTACTTGCCCACCAGCCAAATCAATAAGCATTTGCGAATCGCTCTTAGCGCATATAGCTTGATTAATAATTTGCTCAAGTTGTTTTTGCGATGGCATAATTTGTGTAAATAATGCAAGCCACGCACGCACTATATTTGCAATGCGCGCAGTGCTGTATTCGCTTATTTTATTAATACACAATGCTTGATGCTGGTTAATACACTTATTTAAATCAAGCTGAGTATATTCATCAAGTAATGTTTGTTGTTGCTGCAGTAGCTCAATACTTCGCGCTGTACATTGCTCAAACCCATTAAAGCGTTCGGCTAATAATGGAATAACTTTGGAACGTAAAAAGTTTCGATCAAAGCGCTCATCTGTATTAGAGTCATCAGTGATATGCTTAATATTAAACTGCGCCGCAAAGGCTTCTATATCACTTCGCTTTACATTCAATAACGGCCTGAAACACACACGCCCACTTTGTAGAAAACGCGCTTGGTGCATAGCGCCAAGCCCTTTTAAACCCGAACCACGCTTTAAGCGCAGTAAAAACGTTTCTACTTGGTCGTTTAAATGTTGGCCCAGTAAAATAATGCTGCCTTGTGGGCTTAGTTCATCAAGTGCTTTATAACGGGCGTCGCGCGCTTGGGCTTCAAGGCTCGTGCGCGACTGCTGCTCAATTACCACTTTCGCAGCTTCAAAAGGCACATTGAGCTCAACACATACGTTTTTGCAAAAGCGTTGCCAGTCATCAGCATACTGGCTTAAACCATGGTGAACATAAATAGCCGATACATCAATTACAGGGTTATCTTCTTTTAACGCACGCATTAAATGCAGTAACACCACAGAATCAACGCCACCAGATAACGCAACTGTAAAAACAGTCTTACCTTGCTCAATATAGCTACTTAGTGATTTTTTTAATTGTTGATAAATTGCTGATGTATACATGTGTCCGCACTTTAATATAAAAACTCTGAGTATTTTAAAGTAAAAAAGCCGCATAAGCGGCTTTTTTTAACATTTAATGTGCTTAGCAATAGCCAAACGACATTAAACGCTTGTAACGCTGATCAAGCATTTCTTCAAGCGTAAGAGCTTGTAGGTCAGCTAAATCTCGTTTTAGGCGCACTTTTAAGTTACGTGCCATAGCATCGTAATTACGGTGCGCACCACCTAGTGGCTCATCAACTAAGTTGCTGATTAAATCTAGTTCTTTAACGCGCTCTGCGGTTACACCCATTGCTTCTGCTGCAAGGGGTGCTTTGTCGGCGCTTTTCCAAAGAATAGACGCACAACCTTCAGGCGAAATTACAGAATAAGTACTGTACTGCAACATATTAACTCTGTCGCCAACACCAATCGCTAATGCACCGCCTGAACCACCTTCACCAATAACTGTACATATTGTCGGCACTTTAAGTGTCGCCATTACTTTTAAGTTACGTGCGATTGCTTCAGATTGGCCACGCTCTTCAGCGCCTACACCTGGGTATGCACCCGGCGTGTCGATAAAAGTCATGATTGGCATTTTAAAACGCTCAGCCATTTCCATTAAGCGTAATGCTTTACGGTAACCTTCTGGCTTTGGCATACCAAAGTTGCGTTTAATTTTTTCAGCAGTGTCGCGGCCTTTTTGTTGGCCAATAACCATTACTGGTTCGCCATCTAAACGCGCTATACCACCTAAAATAGCCGGATCGTTAGCAAAAGTTCGATCGCCAGCAAACTCGTCAAATTCCGTGAAAATACGCTCGATATAATCTCGAGTATAAGGACGCAACGGGTGACGTGCCAACTGTGATACTTGCCAAGCGCCAAGTTCAGAGAATATCTTCCCTTTTAACTGGTCGCTTTTCTCTTTTAATTTGCTGACTTCCTCTTCTAATCCAAGGTCTAATTCGCCAGCGCGGCTTACATTTTGTAATTCTTCAATTTTCGCTTCTAATTCTGCAATCGGAAGCTCAAAATCAAGATAATTGAGGCTCATGCTCTAAACTACCTAATTAGTTAAATTCCAGTTCTACATCTTGCGCCGCCATTAGCGATAACTTATGAATTAAGTCATCACTTGGCGTAACACACCATTCGATCCCAAGAGTTAATTGTACCAACGCATCTGGACGTTGGTAATAAACCTTGATCGGACACGTTCCCATTTTGTAGGGTTCGAGTACTTTTTGTAATTTATCGAAGAAACCAGCCTCGATTTGCACCATGTTCAGCGTCATTTTAATCGCTTTAATACGCTTTTCACGCGCCTGAGCAATGGTGTTTATTTCTCTGGCGGTCATTGTAATACCACCAGAGAAGTTATCAAAGCTGACCTGTCCAGATATTACCAAGATATTATTAACTTGGAGCATATCTTGGTACTTTTCAAACTCGTCTGAATACAAGCGTACATCAATGCGTGCACTCTTGTCATCTAAAGTTACTAAGGCCCAACGATTTCCTTTTTTATTAATTAACACCCTAGAAGCAATCACCAAACCAGCCGCTGTGGCAAACACATCGCGATTAGTAGGCTGTAAATCAACTATTTTCCCACTGGTGTAATGCTTAAGTTCACGGCGGTATTGATTTATCGGATGCCCTGTTAAATAAAGGCCTAGGGTCTCTTTTTCGCCCTCTAACCATTCGTTATCAGTGAGGCCTATGGCTTTAATAAAAGCTTGTTCAACTTCATCAGGCTCAGTGGCTAATAAACCAAACAAGTCACTTTGCCCTAATAGCTCAGCTTTGTTGTGTTGGTCGGCCGCACGCATTGCACTTTTTAAACTAGCCAATAACGTAGCACGTCCAGGTTGCGTTTTTTCAGGCCCAAGCTTATCAAGTGCGCCTGAGTAAATTAATTTTTCGGTCACACGCTTATTTAAGCGTTTTAAGTCAACGCGGGCACAAAAATCAAATAAATCTTTAAATGGGCCGCCTTTTGCACGCGCTTCTAGGATTGCATCAACCGGTGCTTCACCCACGCCTTTTATCGCGCCAATGCCGTAAACAATTTCACCTTCAAGGTTTACTGTAAACTTAAACTCACCTGCATTTACGTCTGGCGGTAATAAGGTGAGTTTCATGTTTTCACATTCATCCACCAAAATAACTATTTTGTCGGTGTTATCCATATCGGCCGACATTACAGCAGCCATAAACTCTGCCGGATGATGGGTTTTCATCCACAATGTTTGATACGAAACCAGTGCGTAAGCTGCCGAGTGAGATTTATTAAATCCGTAACCTGCGAACTTTTCTACCAAGTCGAAGATTTTTATCGCGAGCTCGCCGTCGATACCGTTATTTCTTGCGCCATCTTCAAATGTTGAACGCTGCTTTGCCATTTCTTCGGGTTTTTTCTTACCCATTGCACGGCGAAGCATATCGGCGCCGCCTAGCGTATAACCTGCTAGTACTTGCGCAATTTGCATTACTTGTTCTTGATACAAAATAATGCCGTACGTTGGATCAAGTATTGGTTTTAAGCTTTCGTGCTGATATTGCGCATCAGGGTATGAGATTTCTTCTCGGCCCAGCTTTCGGTCGATAAAGTTATCTACCATGCCTGATTGCAGCGGACCTGGGCGGAACAAGGCCACAAGTGCAATCATATCTTCAAAGCAATCGGGCTTAAGTCGGCGTACTAAGTCTTTCATACCGCGCGACTCTAGCTGGAATACAGCAGTCGTTTCGGCGCGAAGTAGTAGCTCAATACTTTTTTTATCATCCAGTGGAATAGTGTTTATATCGACAGGGTCTTTACCTTGGCGCTCCATGCGCACGTTGGTCATATCGACCGCCCACTGCAAAATAGTCAGTGTACGTAAACCCAAGAAATCGAACTTAACTAAGCCTGCAGTTTCTACATCATTTTTATCAAACTGTGTGACCGGAAACTTACCTTCGTCATCGCAATAAAGCGCGGCGAAATCGGTAATCGTGGTTGGCGATATTACTACGCCACCAGCGTGCTTACCGGCGTTACGTGTACACCCTTCTAGGATGCGACACATGTCGATTAAATCTTTTACTTCGTTATCGCCATCGTAGGCTTCTTGCAAGCGCGGCTCTATATCAAACGCTTTAGCAAGTGTCATCCCAGGGTCCCCTGGAATCATTTTTGAGATACGATCAACGAATCCATAAGGATGCCCAAGCACTCGCCCTACATCGCGTATTACCGCCTTTGCAGCCATAGTACCAAAGGTAATAATTTGCGATACCGCATCTCGACCATACAAAGCCGACACGTGATCAATTACTTCGTCTCGTCTATCCATACAAAAGTCGACGTCGAAATCGGGCATTGATACACGTTCAGGATTCAAAAATCGCTCAAAAAGCAAGTCGAATTCAAGTGGATCCAAATCGGTAATTTTAAGCGCGTACGCAACTAACGAACCCGCACCTGAACCACGACCAGGTCCAACCGGAATATTGTTATCTTTACTCCACTGGATAAACTCCATTACGATTAAGAAGTAACCTGGGAATCCCATTTGGTTAATTACGCCAAGCTCTATATCAAGTCGTTCATCGTATTCAACGCGTTTTACTTTTCGCTCTTCTTCATCGGGGAATAAAAACTGTAGACGCTCTTCAAGGCCGTCTTCTGACACTTTAACTAAAAACTCATCAATCTTAAGTGAGCCAGTTGGGTAATCAGGTAAAAAGTAAGTCCCTAATTGCACAGTTACATTACAACGTTTAGCGATTTCTACGGTGTTTTGTAGCGCTTCTGGAATGTCGCTAAACAGCTCAGCCATTTGCTCTGGTGTTTTTAGGTATTGTTCTTCAGAGAACCGTTTAGGCCTGCGTTTATCATCAAGTGTGTAACCGTCAAAAATAGCAACGCGAATTTCGTGCGCTTCAAAGTTTTCAGGCTTTAAAAACACTACTTCGTTGGTCGCTACAACAGGTAACTGCTCTTTGGTAGCAAGCTCTACCGCCATGTGTAAGTAATCTTCTTCAAGCGGTCGGTTAGTGCGAACAAGCTCAAGGTAGTAGTTATCGCTAAAATGCTGCTTATAAAAACTAACAACTGATTCAATTACAGTCGGATTATTTTTTAATAACGCTTTACCTAAATCACCGTCTTTAGCACCCGAGAGAATAATTAAGCCTGCTTTTAGCTCAACTAACCACTCACGGTCAATCACAGGGCGATGAAATACATGCCCACGTTGATACGCTTTAGATATTAATAAGGTAATGTTTTTATAGCCGTCGTTGTCTTTGGCTAATATGGTTAAACGGCTTGGCTCGTCAGGAAATTCTGGGCTACGAACCCAAAAATCAGCACCCACTATAGGTTTAATACCGGCATTATGTGTTGCGCCATAAAAGCGCACTAAACCACAAAAGTTCATTTGGTCGGTAATCGCAATCGCGGGCATTTGCAGCTCTTGCGCTTTTGCGACTATTGGCTTTGTTTTAGCAAGGCCGTCAACCATCGAAAAATCTGAATGAACTCTTAAATGAACAAAATCAGGAGCAGCCATGCTTAGCCCTCACCATTGGCTTGCGCCAATACACGCTGCACAGGTTTAAAGCTTTTACGATGTTCGTCAATCGCGCCGTACTGCTCAAGCGCTGCAAAATGCGCTTTAGTTGGATACCCCTTATGCCCTGCAAAACCATATTCAGGGTGGCGTTTATCAAGCTCAAGCATTTCGTCATCGCGCGCTACTTTAGCTAAAATAGACGCGGCTGAAATTTCTGCCACTAGGCTATCGCCTTTAACAACAGCTTGCGCTGGCATAGTGAGTTTTGGCAAACGATTACCATCTATAAATACAAATTCAGGTTGCGTACTTAATGCCTCCACTGCGCGAGTCATGGCAAGCATAGTCGCGTGTAAAATATTTAACTCATCAATTTCTGTTGGATTGCAGCGACCATACGCGTAACACAATGCTTTTTCTTTAATTTCAATTGCAAGTGCTTGGCGTTTTTTATCCGTTAATTTTTTAGAATCTGCTAAGCCAGCAATAGGTTTAGTGGGATCTAAAATAACGGCGGCAGTAACTACATCACCAACAAGCGGGCCGCGCCCTACTTCATCTACACCAGCAATTAGGGTTACATTTGGTCTATCAATTTGCATTTATTAACTCCGCCACAGCGTTGGCTGCTTGTTCACTGGCATTTAATCTAATTTTTTCGTGAATGGCTAAAAAGCGTGCTTTTAGCGCTTTGTTATCTGTGTTGAGCATAGGGGTAAGTGCGTTTGTTAAGTTAGTCACATTACACTCACTTTGTAAAAACTCAGGCACTAGCTCTTCGTCGGCTAATAAATTAGGCAGCGAAAAGTACTTAATATTAAACGTAAATAGAGTTTTAAAAATCCAATAGCTCAAAGGCTTTATTTTATAACCCACTACCATTGGCTTTTTATAAAGCATGCCTTCAAGTGTTGCAGTGCCCGACGCTAATAAAATAGCATCGGCAGCTTGCATCGCTAATTTTGATTGCCCATCAAGCAGATTAACATTAAGGTCAGGCGCGGTGGCGTTTAATATTTCAGTAAACTGCGCTTTGCGCTTTTCGTTTACCAGTGGCACCACAATTTTAAGATTTGGGTTTTGCGCTTGCAGCTTTTCAGCTGTTTTAATGTAAGTTTCACTTAGTAAACCAACCTCAGAGCCTCGACTACCAGGTAGCAATGCCAGTACTTTGTCATCAAGGCTTAAGCCGAGTTCTTCACGCGCTTTGCTGTCGTCGTGTTCAAGTGCTATATCGTCTGCCAAGGTATGACCCACAAACGTACACGGTACTTGATGCTTATCATAAAATTCTTTCTCAAAAGGCAACAATGCAAGAACTAAGTTAGTCGCTGCACTTATTGTATGAATTCGCTTTTCGCGCCACGCCCAAACAGATGGACTTACGTATTGCACCGTTTTAATACCCGCATCTTTGAGCGGCTTTTCTACTCGCAAGTTAAAGTCGGGTGCATCAATACCTATAAATACATCAGGTGGGTTATCTACAAAATGCTGCACGAGTTGTTTACGTATTTTAAGCAAACGCGGTAAACGCCCTAACACTTCAACAAGCCCCATTACCGAAAGCTCATCCATGTCGTAAAGTGTTTTACAACCCTGCGCTTGCATTTTAGGCCCCGCTATCCCTTCAAAAATAGCGTCCGGAAAGTGCTTTTGAAGGGCTTTAATTAAGCCTTCACCTAAAATATCGCCCGACAGTTCACCTGCCACAATACCAATTCGTAGTTGTTTTTTATCTTTATTCATTTGATTTTATTTCACAAGTAAACCAGGCGTTCATGCTTATTAGTTTACCGTGTTTTACTGTTTGATTAAACGCTTTAAATAACTGGTTTTTTATCACCTAAGTTAAGCCTTTATGTTGTTTGTTTTTAATACTGATGTAGCATAGGAAATATATTAAGTTTTACTAATATACATATTGACAAAAATTGCACAAACGTAAATAATATTACAAACTTTCAGTAGTTACTGAAAGTTCATTAAGCATTAACTTTGCCAATTAAGCATTGCCCTGTTAATCCGTCACTCTCAAGGAGCCAATAATGATAGATGAAACCTTTGTGGATCTATCGCGATTACAGTTTGCTGTTACCGCTCTCTTTCATTTCTTATTCGTACCGTTAACGATAGGTATGACCTGGATTTTAGTTATTATGGAATCGGTTTATGTTATGACCGGTCGCGAAATTTATCGCGATATGACTAAGTTTTGGGGAAAATTGTTTGGTATTAACTTTGCAATTGGTGTGGCGACAGGCCTTACCATGGAATTTGAGTTTGGTACTAACTGGTCTTATTACTCGCATTACGTAGGTGATGTTTTTGGAGCTCCCCTAGCTATTGAAGGTTTAATGGCATTCTTTTTAGAATCGACCTTTGTAGGTATGTTCTTTTTAGGCTGGGACAGACTCTCTAAACGCCAACATTTAGGTGCAACCTTTTTAATGGCCATTGGTACTAACATGTCGGCGCTGTGGATTTTAATTGCCAACGGTTGGATGCAAAACCCAGTAGGCGCTGAATTTAACTATCAAACCATGCGCATGGAAATGACCAGTTTTGCAGAGCTTGTGTTTAACCCTGTAGCCCAAGTTAAGTTTATTCATACTGTATCGGCAGGTTATGTAGCAGCGTCTATGTTTGTGCTAGGTATAAGCAGTTGGTATATATTAAAAGGCCGTGATTTAGCATTCGCTAAACGTTCTTTTTCAGTCGCATCAGGCTTTGGTTTAGCGTCAATTTTATGTGTAATTTTACTCGGTGACGAATCAGGCTACGAAGTAGGCGAAGTCCAAAAAGTGAAACTTGCCACAATTGAAGCCGAATGGCACACAGAAGAAGCTCCAGCTGCGTTTACCGCATTTGGTTTTCCTGATTCAGAAGAGCAAGTAACACATGCGGCGGTTAAAATACCTTACGCACTTGGGTTAATTGCTACGCGCTCACTTGATGAGCAAGTAACGGGTATTAACGACCTAGAAAAACAACATGAAGTACGTATTCGTAACGGTATGATTGCTTATAAATACCTTACGATGCTCAGAAACGGTGAAGATACGCCAGATAATATTGCCAAATTTAATACTCTAAAAGATGATTTAGGTTATGGCTTGCTACTTAAGCGCTACACACCTGATGTTGTAGATGCTACCGAGGAGCAAATTCAAAAAGCAGTTAAAGACTCTTTTCCTAAAGTAGGCCCTATGTTTTGGTCATTTAGGATTATGGTTGCCTGTGGTGTGGCCATGCTTGGTGTATTTATATTGGCATTTTACTACAACGCACATCGCGTTATTGAGCAAAAACGCTGGTTGTTATGGGCTGCCGTATTGAGCATTCCACTACCTTGGATAGCGATTGAATTTGGCTGGATAGTTGCTGAGTATGGCCGTCAACCTTGGGCTATATCTGAAATACTGCCGACCTTTTTAGCCACGTCGTCACTAACAGTAAACGATATTTTAATTAGCTTAACTGGGTTTGTTATTTTCTATACTGGTTTAGCCATTGTTGAAGGTTGGTTGATGATCCGCTTTGTTAAGCAAGGACCAAGCTCGCTACATACTGGTAAGTATCATTTTGAATTACCAAACAAAACTGATCAAACTGAAGGAGAGCAATCATGATTTTTGATTATGAAACATTAAAAATGCTTTGGTGGTTGATCATTGGTGTGCTGCTTATTGGTTTTGCTATTACCGATGGCATGGATATGGGCGTTGCTATGTTACTTCGCCTCGTTGGTAAAACAGATTCAGAGCGCCGCGCAGTAATAAACACAATTGGCCCGCATTGGGATGGTAACCAAGTATGGTTTATAACTGCAGGCGGCGCGTTATTTGCAGCGTGGCCTATGGTTTATGCTGCCGCGTTTTCGGGCTTTTACTTTGCCATGATGCTAGTACTCTTTGCTTTGTTTTTTAGACCACTTGGGTTTGATTACCGCAGTAAAGTAGGCTCAAAACGCTGGCGCAATAACTGGGATTGGGGCTTGCTTGCAGGCAGCGCGATCCCAGCATTAGTATTTGGTGTGGCGTTTGGTAATTTATTTTTAGGCGTACCGTTTAATATTGATAACCTTATGCGTGTTAGCTACCAAGGTTCATTTTTTGGCTTACTTAACCCATTTGGATTACTTGCAGGTTTAGTAAGTATTACCATGTTAGTTGCTCATGCTGGTATGTGGTTGCAACTTCGAACAGCAAGTGTGGTCGCAGAGCGTTCGGGTCAATATGGTCGCTATTCGCTTATTGTATTTATTGTGTTATTTGCTGCAGCTGGTTTTTGGGTGGCTAATTTAACAGGTTACCAAGTTGTATCTATGGCTGATACACAAAGTCATGCAGACCCTCTAGCTAAAGTAGTCACTACAGCGCAAGGCGCTTGGTTAAGTAATTACAGCACACGTCCGTGGACAATGACCTTCCCTATTTTGGCCTTTGCAATGGCATTAAGTGCACTTGTGTTTTCTAAATTAAATAAACCAGCACTTGGACTTATTTCAACAAGCTTAATGTTAATTGGCGTGATTATGACGGCCGGTGTTTCACTGTTCCCATTTATTATGCCATCTAGCAACAACCCGAATATTAGCTTAACAATTTGGGATGCGGTATCGAGCCATAAAACGCTCAATATAATGTTTGTTGCAGTGTGTATTTTTGTACCACTAATTTTGTCCTACACTACTTGGTGTTACGTAAAAATGTGGCGCAGAGTAACGGTAGAAGAAATTGAAAACAACACTCATGGTAGCTACTAAGGAGACTAAACAATGTGGTATTTCGCTTGGATTTTAGGTGTACTTTTAGCCTGTACCTTAGGTGTAATAAATGTAATGTGGTACGAGTTTCATCAAAATAAAAACAGTATTGCTGATGATGAACAACCCATGCACGATTTATTAAACGAAGCTAACTCGACCAAAGATGACGACTAACCCCCGACCAGATCGCGCGCAGCAGCAATCACTGCGCGCTTTTTTAAAGCGTCAAAGTAAACCCGCTGCAGTGTGGTTAAAGTTAAGCATTGCATTGGGTACTTTTAACGCATTACTAATGATTGCAGGTGCTTATTTACTGGCTCAAGCTATTCATAATGTAATGTTTGAAGGTAATAACTTAGCCCAAGTTACTTATTTACTATGGCCCTTAGCAGGCATTATTTTATTACGCGCAGTGTTTTTGGCGCTAAGTGAACGTTTGAGTGCATTTGCTGCACTTAAAATAAAATCGGCTATGCGCCAAACACTTTTAAATAAGCTCAGTTTACTTGGGCCAAGCTATATAGAACAACACGGCCAAGGCGCTACATTAAATACCCTACATAATGGCGTAGAAGCACTCCACGACTATTATGCTAAATACCTACCCGGAGCTGCTTACAGCGCACTTATTCCGCTGGCAATATTGGTTGTTATTTTTCCGACAGATTATAAAGCTGGGCTGATATTTTTATTAACCGCCCCGCTCATTCCCTTTTTCATGATTTTGGTAGGCTCAAAAGCAGAGGCTTTAAACCAAAAACGCTGGAAGCAACTTGCTGTACTGGGCAATTACTTTTTTGACCGCGTACAAGGTTTAACTCAACTCAAGCTATTTAATGCAACACGTACCGAGCTTAAACAAATAGCTAAAATTTCAGACGACTTTAGACACGCGACACTCGATGTTTTAAAAATCGCATTTTTGTCATCATTTGCACTTGAGTTTTTAGCTACCATTAGCGTAGCACTCGTTGCCGTAATTATTGGTTTTAGATTGTTTTTTGGTACTCTTGATTTTGCTACTGGCTTTGTGGTGCTACTTTTAGCGCCTGAATTTTATTTACCACTGCGCCAGCTAGGTAGCCATTACCATGCACGTTTACAAGGTATTAGTGCGGCGACCGATATGGTTGCCATTTTAAATGCCCCACTGCCAAGTGACGAAAGTGAGCCCGTAACTACAAGCGCACCTGAAAACAATTTAACTTTAAATACAATTAATTCAATAAGTATTACCGACCTTAATTTTATATACCCAGATAGTAACGAAGGGATTATAAATATAAATTTAACACTGCCAAATAAAGGCTTAATTGCCGTTGTGGGCAGTAGTGGCTCAGGTAAAAGTACCTTGTTTGATTGCCTACTAGGGTTTCACCCTGAGGTAATTAAGCACCTATCTATTAATGATCAGAGTTTAAGTACAACCGATATTACTTACTTGCAAAATAATATTGCATGGATACCACAAAAAGCGACGCTATTTTACGACACCATTGCTGCCAACATAAAATTGGCCAAACCCACTGCCACACAGCAAGAGCTTGAACATGCAGCAGAGCAAGCTGGTGTGCTTGAATTTATAAATACCCTACCCGATGGTTTTAACACACTGATAGGTGAGCAAGGCGAAGGACTTTCTGGCGGTCAAAAACAACGTATTGCACTGGCTCGCGCATTTATAAAACAAGCACCAGTCTTAGTGCTTGATGAACCCACAGCGCACCTTGATAGCCAAACAGAGCTGCTTATTCAAGATGCTATTAATGAATATGCTAAAAACAACTTAGTGTTAGTTATTGCCCATAGATTAAATACCGTTAAACATGCCAGCAATATCATTGTGATGCACGATGGAAAAATAGCTGAGCAAGGTCACTTTGAAACACTTGCAGCGCAAAATGGTGCATTTGCTAACTTACTAAAAACGGCTGAACAAGGAGTGGCGCATGCGTAATTTTATCCGCTTATTAAAGCTTTGTGCTCCTCATTACAAAGCTATGCTATTGGGTACATTTTTAGCAACGATTACGGTATTAGCTAATGTGGGCCTGTTGGCTATATCTGGCTGGTTTTTAGCATCAATGGCCGCTGCTGGTATTGCGGGTGTACAAATGAATTATTTTACTCCTGCCGGCACGATTCGTTTTTTAGCTATTGTGCGAACTGCATCGCGCTATGGCGAACGCCTAGTTACTCATAACGCCACGTTTTTATTACTAAGTGAAATACGTACCAATGTATTTGCAACGTTAAGTAAGCTTAACAATGTTGATTTAGCAATGAGCCGCAGCGCTGATTTAGTTAACCGATTACAAAACGATGTAGACGCACTCGACAAATTTTATTTAAACGTTTTACTGCCTATGTTGGTTGCTCTTTTAAGTGTGCCAATCATCATGCTGTTTATGTCGGCCTATAATGGTAACGTCGCCCTTATTTGCTTTACTGGCATTGTGCTTATTGGTGTGGTTATACCTGCCCTACTCAGCGCAAAGCTCACTAAAAACAGCCACAAAGAAACACAACTTAGTGCACAACTTCGCTCTGAGCTTTCAGATACACTCACAGGACTTAGAGAGCTTAGTATTTATCAAGCCCGTTCGCAGCAGCTTAATAAGTGCGACGAATTAAGCGAGCAGTACAATCAGCAATTATTTATTCGCCACAAAGCACTGGCAAACTCTGATGGGTTAAGCTTGTTGGTTGTTCAATTAGCCATGCTTGCTAGCATAGTAACCATTGTCCCACTGGTTTACGCAAACAGTATGGTAAATGTAGAGCTTGCTATGTTGAGTTTATTTGTACTGGCAAGCTTTGAAAGCGTATTGCAACTACCTAACGCATTTATAGCGCTTCCAAGTGTTTTAAAAGCAGCAGAGCGATTGTTTACACTTGAAGATAAGGCTGCTAGTTCGCAAATTGAAAGCACACATATAGACGTTGATGAAAACTTTAGTGCGCAAAACCACACATTGCTACTTAACAATATTAGCTACCAGTATGGTGAGCAGACGGCACTAACGAATGTTAATTTTGAACTAAAGCCCCAGCAAAAAGTAGCGATTGTAGGTAGAAGCGGCAGCGGTAAAACGACGCTTGTAAATTTACTAACTGGTTTATGGCCTTTGCAGCAAGGCAGCATAACGTTAAACAATCAAAATAACGTTGTTGACTTACATTCGTTAAATAATGATATACGCGCAAGTGTGATAAATATACTCGCCCAGCAGCACCATATTTTTGATGGCACACTGAGTGAAAATTTACGTTATGCCGCGCCAAATGCAACTAAAGAGCAAATGATTGAAGCGCTCTCATTAGCGCAATTAAGCCCGTGGTTTAATGAGCTAAAAGAAGGTTTAAAAACACGATTAGGCACTGGCGGGCGTAACGTGTCGCAAGGTCAATCTAGGCGTATAGCTATTGCACAAGCATTACTTAAAAACCCTGCTATTTTGGTTCTTGATGAACCAACAGAAGGTCTTGATAATCAATCTAAGCAAGGGGTAATGCAAGCAATAATGCATGTTATGGATAATGCCAGCGTGCTGACAATTACGCACGATCCCGCTCTACTTGCTCAAATGGATAATGTTGTGTGGTTAGAAGACGGCAAAGTAGTTGCGCAAGGCTCTCATAAAGAGCTCAGTGGCACTTATCCCAACTATGTGGCGCTCACTACTCGGTTTTAGTTAAAGTCACCTGAACTTTGGATAATAAATCCTTTAACCAGGGTTCAGGTTAAGTAACAATTCCATTTTTAGTTTTTCAGTTGAACAGTACCGCTTAAACCAACCTGCATAAATTTTTGAGCAATTTAACAAATTAAATTGTCCCTGAGCAAAACCGTACGGGCAGCGCATGTTTGGCATTTATTCTACGTTATCGCCTATTTATGGAGAATAACCACACTACATAGGCCCTGCCTTGTCTAAACACCAAGCTTACTGCTTCAAGTTCAGCCTCGAAAGATAAACAGGCCCAAAATGAAGTATTTCTTAATCGATTACAAAAAAATACTGTGATTACAAATATACACACTTTCTTAAATGCATGATATTTATATGTTATTTTATTGTAAATCAATTATTGCAAAAAAGATCGCTCCATCTAATCCTTTTTACTTATTGTTATTATTATTATTTAAAGTGAATATGCCACCGGTGGCATTTGTAGTTCAAGAATAAAACTTGTTAATGATCACTGCAGTCTTAAATACAAAAGTTTTTACACTGAAAACCATTTTAATTGGAGTTAAAATGAAAAAAACTAATATTTTAAAATACTCTTTACACACAACTGCAATATTAGCCGCGATTTATGGCGGCAGTGCCCTAGCTGCAAATGCATCTGGATATGCTTCAACAAACGGTAATACAACAGGTGGTGCCGGTGGTGATGTAGTATATGCAACAACAGGAACCCAAATACACCAAGCTTTATGTAATCGTGCATCGAGTGATACACCAATTATCATTCAAGTTGAAGGCACAATTAATCATGGTAATACAAGCAAAGTATCTGGTGATAGCTGTAACACTGGTCCTGACTTAATTGAACTAAAAGAAATTAGTAACGTTTCTATTATTGGTGTTGGCAGTGGTGCTTTATTTGACCAACTCGGTATCCATATTCGTTCTTCGTCAAACATTATTATTCAAAATGTTCATGTCCGAAATGTAAAAAAATCAGGCTCACCAACCTCAAACGGAGGTGATGCAATTGGTATGGAATCTAATGTTCGAAATGTATGGGTTGACCATGTAACACTTGAAGCAAGTGGTGGTGAAAGCAGTGGCTATGATGCACTTTTTGATATGAAAAATAATACAAAATACGTAACTTTATCTTATAGTATTTTGCGTAATTCAGGTCGAGGTGGTTTGGTTGGCTCAAGCGACAGCGATGATGCTAATGGCCCAGTAACATTTCATCATAACTACTATCAAAATATAAATTCACGAACACCTTTACTCAGACACGCAACAGCCCATGCTTATAATAACTACTATAGTGGCATACAGACATCTGGGATGAATCCACGCATAGGTGGTAAGATGCGTGCTGAAAATAACTACTTTCAAGACTCTAAAGACCCACTAGGTACTTTTTACACTAACGATATGGGATATTGGCAAGTAAGCGGTAATATCTGGGACAATATTGATTGGTCTGAAGATGAAAGTAAGCTTCACCCAGCAGGCCCAAATCCTTCATCAACTACTTCTATTAGCATACCTTATAACTATCAACTGGATAATACTCAGTGTGTTCCTGCAATTATTGCAGCAACCGCAGGTGCAAATAAGGGCTTAAAAGAGTCCAATGGTGAATGTGGTACGACTGAGCCCACAGATCCAACTGAGCCTACGGATCCAACAAATCCACCTGAGCCGACTCCTTCAGGGGAAAATCTTGCTTTGGCTGCAGGTGTAGATGGCAGCTCTAAAGCCAGCGGTACAAGTTATGGTAATGTTAAAGATGGAGATACATCCACTTACTGGTCGCCAAATTCCTCTACTGGCACAATAAATATTAAAAACTTAAATACGACAATTAATGCAGTAAAGATTATTGAAGCGTCAGGTGCTCAAGGAAATATTACTTCATGGTCGCTGGTTAATTACGATACAGGCACAACGCTCGCTAATGGCGGGGCTGTACCTAATGTAATCACCTTTTCGAGTGTAAATTTGTCAAAAGTCAGTTTCGTTATTAACTCTTCAAACTCAACACCGAGAGTTGCTGAATTTGAGGTTTACAATGGCTATAACGACTCAGGTAGTTCAGTCACTAATACCCTAGTTAATGGCGTATACAGGGTTACACCTAAGCACAGTGCTAAATCACTTGATGTAGCTAATTGTGCAAATAGCAATGGTGCTAACATATCGCAATGGTCATGGTTAAATAACGATTGTCAAAAATTCAATATATCAACGGTCGATGGTATTTGGCATAGAATTTCACCAGTTAATGATCCATCGAAGGGCCTTGATGTAGCCGCTAACTCAACGGTTAATGGTGCAAACATTGCTCTGTACACATATACCGGTAGTTATAATCAACAATTTAGATTCCAAGCCGCTGGTACAGGAAAATGGCGGATAATAAATCGTAATAGTGAACTTTGTTTTGATGTTGAGGGAAATAAAGCAAATGACGGGGCAAATCTATTGCAATGGGCTTGCAGCGCTGGATCTGAAAATCAAATGTTTGAACTAACGCGACAGTAAACTTTAAATAATAAAAAACCACCTTCGATTTCTCTAAGGTGGTTTTTTTAATTAAGAAGCCGTTATCTTACAATACCGCGCTCAGAACCTTTAACAAAGTCGATCATCAATTGCACTGCAGGATACTTTGCAGCATCTTCACTAAGCGACTCAATAGCTTCTTCAGCACCTAGGCTCTTACGATAAAATGCTTTATATGCACGGCGTACAGCCATAATTTCGTCACTTTCAAAACCACGGCGTTTCATGCCTTCTTTATTGATAGCTGCAGGGCCTGCTGGCATACCAATGGTAGTAACAAATGGTGGTACATCTTTGTTAACACCAGAATACATGCCAATAAAGGCATGTGCGCCGATTTTACAAAACTGATGAACTCCCGAATTACCACCTAAGATAACCCAATCGCCTACATGTACATGACCAGCCACACTTGCGTTGTTAGCAAAAATTACGTTATCGCCAATTACCGCGTCATGTGCAACGTGTGTATAAGCCATAAACAAATTATTACTACCAATTTTAGTAACGCCTTGGTCTTGAATCGTACCACGGTGAATAGTGGCACATTCACGGATAACGTTGTTATCACCCATGATTAATGTGGTTGGCTCGTTGTTGTATTTTTTGTCTTGGCAGGCTTCGCCTACAGACGCAAATTGAAAAATATGATTGCCAGCGCCAATAGTTGATGGCCCTTTAACAACAACGTGAGACTCAATAATACAGTTATCACCGATAACAACATCATTGCCAATATAACTATACGGACCAACTGAGACATTGTTGCCTAGTTTAGCGCCAGGTTCGATTATTGCTGTAGAATGGATCACTATTAAAACTCTCTTCTAGCACACATAATTTCGGCACTACATACTATTTTGCCGTCGACTCTTGCTTCTGCCGAAAATTTCCAAATGTTGCGACGTTCCTTTAAGAACTCAACATGAAGATGCATTGTATCACCAGGAATTACCGGTTGCTTAAAACGCGCATTATCGACTGCTGCAAACAAGTAAAGCTCGTTTTCGCTACGATTTTCAACCGTTTTAAAACCAAGTAAGCCCGTTGCCTGAGCCATTGCTTCTAAAATTAACACACCTGGAAAAATAGGCTGATTTGGAAAGTGCCCAGTAAAAATAGGTTCGTTTATAGAAACATTTTTAATAGCATGTAAAGATTTACCAGGAGTAAAGTCAATAACACGATCTATTAATAGCATCGGATAACGGTGCGGTAATAAAGCTAAAATTTCTTGAATATCAAGGCTATTTAATTCGTTTGCCAAAATAGCATCCTTATTAGTGTTCAACGTTTATGACTTAGCCAATGCTTCAAGCGCTTTAAGACGAGATTTCATATCTGAAAGGTTACGCAAGTGAGCTATTGATTTACGCCATTCTTTGTTTGTTGTATGGGGCATACCAGATGAGTAAATACCTGGTTCGGTGATTGATTTTGTCACCATACTCATGCCAGTAATTATAACACCATCACATACAGACATGTGACCATTAATTGCAACCATGCCACCAATTTGACAGTTTTTGCCAATGGTAACGCTTCCAGCAAGTACAGTGCAGCCCGCAATTGCGGTGCCTGAATTAACTTCAACGTTGTGCGCTATTTGACATTGATTATCGATAATAACATTGCTATGGATGATGGTGTTGTCCAGTGCGCCACGATCAATTGTTGTGCTAGCACCCACTTCAACTTTGTCACCTATGATCACAGAACCTAGCTGGGGTATTTTAACCCACTGCCCGCGTTCGTTCGCATAACCAAACCCATCGCTACCTATAACACTATTTGCTTGAAACAAACAATCTGTACCAATTTCGACATCGTGATAAATAGTCACACTAGGCCAAAGCTTAGTGCCAGAACCAATTTTAACACGTTCCCCGATAAAACTGTTCGGACCAATTTGCGCGTTGTCACCTATCACTGCACCAGCTTCAATGACTGCGTTAGCACCAATAGCGGCGCTGTCACTAACAATCGCTGTTGAATGGACAGTGGCACTTGGATGAATACCCGTCGAGGCTGAGCGTGGCGTGGTATCCATAAATTGCGCCAATTTAGCGTAACTTACATACGGATTAGCAACAATAATTTTACTGCCATTAAAGTACTGTGCATCGGCTTGGCTTACTATTACAGCACTAGCTTGAGTAGTCTCAAGTTGCGATCGATATTTTGAGTTCGCTAAAAATGCAATATGCCCAGAATGGGCATTTGCAAGTGTCGCTATTTTTTTTATTTCTAAAGCGCCATCACCCTGAAGTTCGGCGCCTAGAAGTTCCGCAATTTGCGAAAGCGTATAATTTTGCATGGAGTGATTATTTCTTACTAACAGCGGCTACAACTTTAGATGAAAGATCGGTAACTTCTTTAGGGTTAAAGTAAATTGTCGTGTCTTTTACTTTAACTTCATCAAAGTCGCCATCTTTAGCAATTTCTTCAATTGTTTTAATAATAACACCCTGAACTTTAGCAAGTTCTTGGTTTTGGCGTGCTTTAATTTCTTGCTCTAAAGGACGACCTTGTTCAGCAAGGTTTTTTTGCATACCTTGAATTTTGTCACGTAGTGCATCTTTTTGAACTTGGCTCATCGTTGTGCTTTCACGCTTAAACTTTTCAGCCTCAAAGCGAATATCACCTTGTAACTTTTCAAGCTCTTGACGACGTTCAGCAAACTCTGTTTGTAAAGACTGTTCGATTTTTGCCATTTGAGGAATTTGTTTATAAATTTCCTGCATATCTACGATACCTACTTTATGTGCAAGTGCACTCGCAGAAGTTCCCATAATAAGTGTTGCTAAAACAGCTACTGCTGTTGATTTAAATAATTTTTTCATAAAAAGCTCCTTTAAAAAGTGTTACTAATATTAAAACTGATGGTTTTCGTATCGTCATCTTCTTCTTTTTGCAATGGATACGCAAAACTTATCAGCATAGGACCCATTGGAGAGATCCACTGTAATGATAAACCGGTTGAAATCCTAAAACGCAGCGGATCTGAATAATCATCTAATTTGGCACGCTCATCAACACCTAAGTTTTGAAAGCGATCTACATTAAATTCAGTATCCCAAACGTTTGCCGCATCAACAAAGAAACTCGTACGGACAGAACTGGTATTTTCTTCATCTAAGAATGGCGTAGGAACAATTAGTTCCATTCCAGCTACCGCTTTAGCATTACCACCAATTCGACCTTGAGGTATTAATACATCAAACTCAGACGCACCGCCTATAGTGCCTGTTGTAGCACCGTCTGTGCCCGGTGTACCCGGAATAGACTGCGGTATACGCGATATAGCACGTGGTAATATTGTATTACGGTCAAAGCCACGAAGTTCCATTTCAGTTATACGAAAGTATTCTTGAAATGGTAATGTTTGATCATAACCATTTGTTGAACCGTAACCGTTACCATAACCAAGCGCTGCACGCGTTGAAAATACCCAACGGTGGTCATTTGATATAGGCCAATAAAAACGTGAATCGTAATTCAGTTTAAAGTACTGAAGATCAGAATTTGGCGTTGTCGCAGTTAGGTTAAGTGTTTGACGTGAGCCCGCTGTTGGAAATAAACCTCGGTTAACAGTAACGCGCGACCAACCTACACTTAGCTCATATTTATTAAAATCGAAACCAGCATCTGGGTTTTCCGGATCTAAGAATGTTTCACGCAATACTCGTGTTTGCTCATACTCAGCAATATCCGATAGCTCTTCTTTGATCCAGCGCACACCAAAGTTAATACGATTAATCGCATCAATTGGGAAACCTATATTTGTACCGATACCGTAACTTTTCGATTTGTAGTCAACAAGACTAAAGGCACTCGCATCATAGTTACTGTAAAAAATACTACTACCTTGTGATACACCATCAGGCGTAAAGTAAGGGTCAGTGTACGATAAACTTACACGTTCAGAACCCTTAGAGGTATTAATATTGAATCCAATTTGGTTACCAGTACCTAAAAAGTTAGATTCTGTCACACCAATATTAAATTGTAAGCCTTGGTAAGAACCATATGCCAGACCGGCATTAAAGCTACCGGCTGATTGCTCTTTTACTGTAAAATCAACATCTACTTGATCATCCACACCAGGGACTGGCACTACATTAAAATCAACTTTTTCCATGTAGGCCAAACGTTGAATTTGTAGTTTTGAACGCTCTAGGTTCTGATTAGATAACCAAGCACCTTCAAGTTGTGTCATTTCGCGGCGCAATACTTCATCAGCCGTATTTTGGTTACCACCAACAATAATACGACGCACATAAACACGTTTACCCGGATTAACCGACAACGTTAGCTGCACTTCTTGCTTTTCGTCGTCAATCTCTGGAATAGTACGTACTTCAGCATTTGCGTAGCCAAAACGTGCTAAGTAACTTTTAATAAACTCTTCAGAAGACGTTACTACTGAACCGTTATATAACTCGCCTGCACGAAGTGGAATAACACTTTTAATTAAGTCTTCGCGGCCAAGTAAGTCACCAATAAAATCAAAACCCTTAACTTTGTATTTTACGCCTTCAGTTAAGTTGGCTGTAACATATACTGACTCACGTTCTGGACTTACTGACACTTGTGTTGAATCGATATTAAATCGTAAGTAACCACGGTCCAAATAAAAGCTGCGAATTTTTTCTAAATCGCCTTCAACCGTTTGCTTTTGGTAACGGTCGCTGCCCATAAATTGCCACCACGGTAAATCTTGTTGTGACTCGGCAAGCTTTAATAAATCTTCATTAGAAAAAAGTTCGTTACCAACCAAGTTTATTTGGCGGATGGAGGCGGCATCACCTTCATCAAACTCTAATTTAAGCTTAACGCGGTTACGTGGTAATTTGGTTACACTAATATCAACTTTAGCGTTGTATTTACCAATACTGTGGAAGAACTCAACTAACCCTTTTTCGATATTATCGATAACAGTTTTATCAAGCGGTTCACCTTGGCGAATATCTTGTTGTTCAAGCGACTCATTAAGTTGCTCGTCTTTTATATCTTTATTGCCTTCAAACTCAATAAAGCTGATCGTAGGACGTTCTGTTACTTTAAAAATAACATTATTGCCATCACGAAGTGCTTTTATGTTGTCAAAGTGACCAGAGCGGTAAAGTGACTTTATTGTTTTTGAAATCGTATAGTCGTCAACATTATCGCCCACATTGATAGGAATATGCGTTAATGCAGCACCCAGTGCTACGCGCTGTAAGCCTTCAACTTTAAGATCTTCAACAATAAAGGAAGTTTGGCCCAGTGCTGCAAAGCTTGCACCCAATAAACTTGAAACTGCCAAATGTTTTTTTATAGCCATTTTATTATCTTTATCCTATACAACTGTATTACCGCTTAGCACCTAAAATGAATGATGCTTTACAATCGTGTTCTAATTAGTAATTGTCACGCTGTAGCTACAAACGTGATACATCATTGAACAAAGCGAAACATGTTAGAAAAATGAGTAGCAAGGCTCCCACTTTAAAACCAAACTCTTGTGTCTTTTCAGAGACTGGCTTTTTACGAAAAAGTTCAATTATGTAATACATTAAGTGTCCACCATCAAGCACTGGCAAGGGTAATAAATTAAATACACCCAAGTTAACGCTAATCAAGGCTAAGAAGCTTAAAAATGCAACTAAGCCATAGCTTACGCTAGTTCCAGCACCGACTGCAATGCCCACGGGACCACTTAAATTTTTAACAGAAACTTGGCCTGTAATTAAATTACCTATCATGTCAAAGCTAAGAGTAATCAAGCGCCATGTTTCTTTTGTTCCTCGGACAATGCTGTCAAGAGGGCCGTATTGTCTAGTCTCTACATACCCTTCTGGCCATTGTTGAACAACCGGTGCTACGCCCAAAAAGCCCTGTTCAATACCGCTATTATCAAGGCGGCTTTGCGGGGTTACTGTAATGCTTTTTATACTATCTTGTCTTTTTACACTAAATTGTAAAGATTTGTTAGCCGATTGCGTAATAAGATTAACTAATTGCTGCCAACTGCTTATTGTTTCGCCATTTACAGCCAAAATAGTGTCATTAACCTTCAAATCTGCTTGTTTTGCTGCTGAATTTTCAGTCACAGCGGCAATAGTCAGTGTTGCCTGAGGTCTAAATGGAACAATACCTAACGAACTCAGTGGCGGAACATCTTGCTGATCAAGTTTCCAACCATCTAAATTAAGCGTTTTAATACGTGCTTGTAGATTTTTATCACGAACCGTAACCTCAACGCTTTCCTCACCTAAGCTCGACATTAGTGCAAATGTAGCATCTTGCCACGTTGTTATATCGTCATCGCCAATTTTAATAATATGCTGGCTTGGCATTATGCCCGCCTGCTCCGCTCGACTCCCTTCAGTAACGCTGCCAACAACTGGCTTAACCGATTGCACACCCACCATATACATGGCAGCAAGTGCAAAAATAGCAAACAAAAAGTTTGCCATAGGACCCGCTGCAACAATAGCAATACGCGCTTGAACCGATTTAGCATTAAACGATAAGTGACGTTGGTTTTGTGGTACTTCATCAACACGCTCATCAAGCATTTTTACATAACCGCCTAGTGGTATTGCTGCAATTACGTATTCAGTATTATATTTATCGTGCCATCTTATAAGTGGTTTACCAAAACCAATTGAAAAACGCAGTACTTTAACGCCCATTTTGCGCGCAACCCAAAAATGGCCGTACTCATGTATGGCCACTAAAATACCAAGCGCTAAAATAAATGAGCCTAGGTTCCAAAAAAAATCAAACATATTAATGCGCCACTTTTGTTATAAATTGCAAAGCGCTAATCCGCGCTAATTTATCGCACTCTAAAATTTCATCTAAGCTTTGCACATTGGTGTACGTTGCAGCTTCAAGTGTTTGTGCATTTATTTTGTATATATCGGTAAAACCAATTTTACCATTTAAGAACGCGTTTACTGTTATTTCATTCGCTGCATTTACTGTCGTTGTAGCACCTTGCCCTGCACTACATGCATCAACCGCAAGTTGTAAATTAGGATAACGGGCGTAATCAGGCTTGGTAAATGAAAAGTCTGTAATATCAGAGAAATTGAGAGGCTTTACACCCGCATTAATTCGCTCAGGATATGCAAGTGCATGGGCAATAGGAGTGCGCATATCAGGGTTACCCATTTGCGCTAAAATAGAACCGTCGTGGTACTGCACCATTGAATGAATAATGCTTTGCGGATGAATAACTACATCAATATCACTGGTGTCACAATTGAATAACCACTTGGCTTCAATAAACTCCAAGCCTTTGTTCATCATAGTGGCCGAATCTACTGATATTTTTTGACCCATAGACCAATTAGGGTGAGCGACTGCTTCGCTAACAGTGACATCTTTTAACGTATTTATATCACGGGTTAAAAATGGGCCACCAGAACCGGTAAGCAAAATTTTACTTACGCCATGTTGCTGTAAATTTTGATCGCCTTTGGCATTTTGTAACGAAGAAGGTAGACATTGAAAAATAGCATTATGTTCGCTATCAATTGGTAGTAAAGTTGCTTTATGTTGTTTAACTTTGTCAATAAACAACTGGCCAGACATCACAAGTGATTCTTTATTGGCAAGCAGTACTTTTTTACCTGCTTCTACTGCACTTAATGTTGGCAATAAACCAGCTGCACCTACAATTGCCGACATAACAACATCAACATTAGGATAAGCACACACGTCACTCATAGCTTGCTCGCCATGCCTTACTTTAGTTTTACACTGAGTATTAGTTAAATACGATGACAACTGCTCAGCAGCCGTTTGCGAAGCCATAACTGCATATACAGGTTCATGCTCTATGCATAACGCAGCCATTTTTTTTGCATTTTGTCCGGCGGTTAAAGCAAAAACATCAAATAGTTCTTTATTTAGCGATACAACATCTAATGTGCTTAAGCCAATAGACCCTGTTGCACCTAAAATAACCAGTTGTTGCTTTGGGCTCATAAACTCAGCGTCCATGCATAACACATAACAAACATTGGAGCCGCAGCGGTTAAGCTATCAATTCTATCTAAAATCCCACCGTGACCAGGTAAACAATTACCACTGTCTTTTAAGCCAGCTTCGCGTTTAAACATGCTTTCGAGTAAGTCACCTACAGCAGAAAACAACGCAATCAAAGCGGTCATAATGGCGTATACAGGCCAAACAACTAAATCAACATCGGTGAAATGACAAAATATTAAGACAAAAATAACAGCAGCAACGACACCACCGGCGAGCCCTTCAATTGTTTTATTTGGGCTCACTTTAGGCATCAATTTATGCTTACCAAAACTTTTCCCGGTAAAGTAGGCACCCACATCAGCGCTCCACACAATACCTAAAACGACTAAAATCAGCATAGAACCAAAATGAGCAGATTCAGCATACTGCGCACTGCGTAAGGTATTAAGTGCAAGCCACAATGGCACAAGCGTTAGTAAACCAGCGATGCCTCGCATCACAAGGCCTTCATTCCAAGCTTTCGCCATAGCGGGATAACGCCATACTAAATAACTGGCAACAATCCACCAAGCAAATGCAAGTGTAAATAAATAATTTGCATCACCCACTAATTTACCATTTTGCCATAAAGCTTCAATTGGCCAATGTAAGTTGAGCACTGCGAGTAAAGCCGCAACTAAAAGCACAAAAGCACTTCTTTTGAGTTTGTCACACAGGCCCATAAATGCAGACCATTCCCATGCACCTAATAATACTATTGCACCTGCAAAATAACTAAATAAAGTAAGCGGTGTATAAAAAACCAATGCTAATGCTAAAGGCGCTAGCACGAGCGAGGTTAAAATGCGTTGTTTTAACAAAATTGTGACCCTTATTCTATTTAGGTTTGAGCGAGTAATTGTTTTATTTGTTCGCCCGTACAACCAAAACGTCGCTCTCTGGCAACGTAACACGCAATGGCCTCAGCAAATGCTGCTTCATTAAAATCAGGCCAAAGTGTGTCGGTAAAGTAAAGTTCTGCGTAAGCGGCTTGCCATAATAAAAAGTTACTAATACGAACATCGCCACCAGTGCGAATAAGTAAATCAGGTTCTGCCTGATCTGCCATGCTCATATGCTGCGCTAAACGCTCTTCGGTAATATCTTCGGCGTTAAGTGTGCCTTTTTCTACTTGCAACGCAAGTTGCTTAGCTGCATTAGCCATATCCCAACGACCACCATAATTAGCTGCAACATTTAAGTGCAGCCCGGTGTTATTCTCAGTCAACGCTTGTGCGGAATATACTTTACTACGCAAGCTCTCCGAGAATCGTGATAAGTCTCCAATAATGGTCAGTTTTACATTGTTTTTGTGAAGCTTTTTAACTTCTTTTGTTAAAACAAACAAAAAAAGCTCCATTAACGTATTCACTTCATCCTCAGGTCGGCGCCAGTTTTCACTGCTAAAAGCAAATAAAGTTAACGATTGTATCCCTAACTTAGTGCAAAACTGAACAGACTGACGAACGGCATCCACGCCTTTTTTATGCCCGTATACACGAGGTCTATTTCTAGCTTGCGCCCAACGTCCATTACCATCCATTATGATGGCAACATGTTTAGGTAAACATTGCTGTGAAATTGTGTCAGCGTCTAGAACCATAAATATTGAATATTCCATAAAAAAACGCCGCCTAGTATACCCCAGACGGCGTTTCAAAACTAATAATTTTAGTTGCCTAGATTTCCATCAATTCAGTTTCTTTGGCAGCTAATAGCGTATCCATTTCTTTAATAAACTTATCAGTAAGTTTTTGAATCGCATCATCTGATTGACGCGCTTCATCTTCTGATATGTCTTTATCTTTTAATAACGCTTTCACATCGCCATTAGCATCGCGACGAATATTACGAATAGCAACACGACCGCCTTCAACTTCAGCGCGTACAATTTTGATTAAGTCTTTACGACGCTCTTCTGTAAGTGGAGGAAGTGGTACACGAATAACAGTACCTGCTGACATAGGGTTTAAGCCTAAGTCAGACGCCATAATCGCTTTTTCAACAGCTTGCGCCAAAGACTTATCAAATACACCAATAGCAAGTGTACGAGAATCTTCAATTGTCACGTTAGCAACTTGGTTTAAAGGCGTTGGTGCGCCATAGTACGACACCATAATGCCATCTAAGATAGCTGGATGTGCACGGCCAGTACGAATTTTAGATAATTGGCTACCTAGTGCAGTTACACTTTTTTGCATGCGCGCTTGCGCGTCTTTTTGAATATCGTTAATCACGGTTTAATCCTAATTATTTGATTATTTCATCTGAGGCTTGTGAAGAAATAAGTGTTCCTTCTTCTTCACCCATAATTACGCGTTTTAGCGCGCCTGATTTATTCATGTTAAATACGCTCAACGGCATATTGTGATCGCGGGCTAGAGTAAATGCCGCTAAATCCATAACTTTTAATTCTTTATCGATGATTTCATTGTAGCTTAAGTGGCGATAAAGCGTCGCTTCTGGGTTTTTTACAGGGTCATCACTGTACACGCCATCCACTTTAGTCGCTTTAATTACAGTATCCGCTTCAATTTCAATACCGCGTAAACACGCAGCAGAATCAGTCGTGAAGAATGGATTACCGGTGCCCGCTGCAAAAATAACAACGCGGCCCGTTTTTAATAAGCTAATTGCTTCAGCCCAGTTATATGCATCACACACACCATTTAATGGGATAGCCGACATTAAACGACAATTTACAAATGCACGATGCAGCGCGTCACGCATTGCAAGGCCATTCATAACTGTTGCAAGCATACCCATATGATCACCAACAACGCGATTCATACCTGCTTCTGCAAGCGATCCACCGCGTAAAAAGTTACCTCCACCAATAACTAAACCCACTTCTACGTCGAGCTCTACTAGCTCTTTAATTTCTTGTGCCATACGGTCTAAAACTTTAGGATCGATGCCGAAGCCTTCGTCTCCCATTAAAGCTTCACCACTTAATTTGAGAAGAACACGTCTAAAAATAGGTTTACGATTGATAGTCATAGTATTGGGGCCAACTTTTATTGAATTATGGATAAAAAATAACCGCGCTTATGTTAAACATAAAAGCGCGGTTATTTTAAAGAATTTCTAGCTGTGAAGCAAAACCAAATAGTACTTTAATTGCATCTAATTTCCTTTTGCATCACAAATAGTTAATCTTACTGACCTTTAGCTGCAGCAATTTGAGCAGCAACTTCAGCAGCAAAATCTTCTTCTTTCTTCTCGATACCTTCACCAACTTCTACACGTACGAAGCTAGTAACTGTTGCGTTTTTCTCTTTAAGAATATCACCAACAGATTTTTTAGGTTCCATGATGAAAGCTTGACCAGTAAGAGAAACCTCACCAGTAAATTTCTTCATACGACCAACAACCATCTTCTCAGCGATTTCAGCAGGCTTGCCTTCATTCATCGCGATTTCGATTTGTACTTGCTTTTCTTTTTCAACAACATCAGCAGGCACATCAGAAGGTGTTAAGTATTCAGGGCTAGATGCAGCAACGTGCATTGCAACGTGCTTAAGTGTTTCTTCATCAGCAACACCAGCAACAACAACGCCGATACGATCGCCATGACGGTACTCAACTAGGTTTTCACCAGTTACGTACTGTATACGACGTACGTTGATGTTTTCGCCAATTTTAGTAACTAGCTCAACACGGTCTTCTTCAAACTTAGCTTGTAAGTCTTCGATAGAGATTGTGTCAGCAATTGCAGCGTCAGCAACTTTGTTAGCAAATGCTAAGAAGCTTACGTCTTTTGCAACGAAGTCAGTTTGACAGTTAACTTCTACTAGTACTGCAACACCCGCATTTTGCTTGATGATGATAGTACCTTCAGCAGCAATGTTACCTGCTTTTTTAGCAGCTTTAGCAGCGCCACTTTTACGCATATTTTCAATCGCTAACTCGATGTCGCCATCAGTCTCAGTTAACGCTTTTTTACAATCCATCATGCCAGCGCCTGTGCGCTCGCGTAATTCTTTAACTAGGGCAGTAGTTACAGCCATTAGTAAATCCTCAAATCTGAAATCTGGTTTAGATAAGCGGGTTACCCGCTCTACAAGAATAGCAAGTCTTCACCTTAAAAAGATGAAGACTTGATGACAGCTAATTACTCAGCTTCAACGAAATCGTCTTTCTCAGCTTGAGCAACGATGTTATTCTCGCGACCTTCAGTGATAGCAGCTGCAACAGCGCTAGTGTAAAGGCTTACAGCACGGATAGCATCATCGTTACCAGGAACGATGAAATCAACGCCGTCTGGATTAGAGTTAGTATCAACGATTGCAACAACTGGAATACCTAGGTTGTTAGCTTCACGGATAGCAATGTGCTCGTGGTCAGCATCGATAACGAAAAGCGCGTCTGGAAGACCGCCCATGTTTTTGATACCACCAAGGCTTTTTTCAAGCTTGTCCATTTCGCGGTTAAGCATTAACGTTTCTTTCTTAGTTAATTTCTCGAAAGTACCGTCTTGGCTTTGTACTTCAAGGTCTTTAAGACGCTTGATTGATTGACGAACTGTTTTCCAGTTAGTCAACATACCACCTAACCAACGGTGATTAACGTAATACTGGTCGCTTGCAATAGCTGCTTCTTTAACTGCTTCGCTTGCTGCGCGCTTAGTACCAACGAAAAGAACTTTACCTTTGTTTGAAGCAGCACCAGTTAAAAACTTAAGTGCGTTATTGAACATTGGTACTGTTTGCTCAAGGTTGATGATATGAACACGGTTACGTGTACCGAAGATGAAAGGCTTCATCTTAGGGTTCCAGTAACGTGCTTGGTGACCAAAGTGAACACCAGCTTGAAGCATATCGCGCATTGAAACATTTGCCATTTTATAGATCCTCTATAGTTGTTTAGGGTTAGGCCTCCACATATCCCATAGCACCAACACCGAAGTAATTAAACTTCAAATGCACCCAAGTGTATGTGACGATACGTGTGTGTGTTAAAATCAAATTGTGTTTGCCTTAAATACAAAAAATCATTTAAGAATTTATTTGTAAAAAGACGGCGCGCTTTATACCATATTAAAATTAAATACTCAACGTCGCGTGCAAAATTTGTTCGACGATAAATGTTAAAAACTCAACTTTGGAGCCTCAATGAGCGCTATTATCAAGACCCCTGAAGAAATAGAGAAAATGCGCGTAGCTGGGCGCTTAGCGGCCGATGTACTTGAAATGATCGGCCCTCATGTAGTGCCAGGTGTTACCACCGATGAGCTAAATACACTTTGTCATGATTATATTGTTAATGTGCAACAAGCAATCCCTGCTCCATTAAATTATCATGGCTTTCCAAAATCAGTTTGTACGTCAGTTAATCACGTTATTTGTCACGGAATTCCAAATGACAAAGCATTAAAAGAAGGCGACAGCGTAAATATTGACGTAACTGTCATTAAAGACGGTTACCACGGCGACACATCTAAAATGTTCCACGTTGGTACACCAAACATTCAAGCTAAGCGTCTTGCAGAAGTAACACAAGAAAGCTTATACCTTGCTATTAAAATGGTAAAACCAGGTGTGCGCTTAGGCGATATTGGCTCAGCGATTCAAAAATATGCAGAAAGCTTTAACTACTCAATCGTACGTGAATATTGCGGTCACGGTATTGGCGCAGGGTTTCATGAAGAACCACAAATAATGCATTATGGTAAAGCCGGCACTGGCGAAGCCTTAAAAGCAGGTATGTGTTTAACTATTGAACCTATGGTTAATGCGGGTAAACGCCAATGTAAGCTTCTTAAAGATGATTGGACAGTAGTAACACGCGACCGTAGTTTGTCTGCACAGTGGGAACATACTTTATTAGTGACCGAAAATGGTGTTGAAATTTTAACGCTACGATCGGATGATACTATCGACAGGATAATAGAACACTAATAAAACCGAAACACTTGATAAGACAAACCTTATCCGTGTGAAAGGTTCAACAAGGAGCCAGCCCACGTGGCATTACCCAACAAAGTAAAAAAGTTGCTTAGCGATGCTGAGCAACTTAGTGATTATCGCGATTGTTCTAGCTATTTTTATAAATGGCTACATAACGAATTTTCTAAGCAACCGGTTGGGAATTTAATTAATGCCCGGGCTGAGTTTATTGACCGCCTATTAATTAAGCTCTTTCATGTTTATGAGTTATCGCACGAACCTGATTTAGCGCTAATTGCTGTGGGCGGATATGGACGCGGCGAACTTCATCCTTATTCCGATATTGATTTTCTACTTTTAGTCACTGAACAACCCAGTGAAGAAATATGCGAAAAAATAGGCCAGTTTGTCACTATGCTGTGGGATCTCAACTTAGAGATTGGCCATAGCGTGCGTACCATTGAGCAAGCTATTGAGCAAAAACGTGAAGACGTCACCTTTGCCACCAGCTTGCTCGAAAGTCGGCTTATTTTTGGCAACCATATCGAGTTCGAAAAACTTAAAACCTTTGTACTAGAAACCCCTGTTTGGGGTTCTAGCGACTTTTTTGTTGCCAAAGTACAAGAGCAAAACTTACGTCACAGAAAGTGCCACGGCACTGCGTATAACCTTGAACCAAACATTAAAGAAAACCCCGGTGGCCTTCGCGACTTACAAACCATCATTTGGGTTGCTAAAAAACACTTTAGAGCCGAAACACTGCAAGAGCTAATTAGCCACGGTTATCTGACTCACGAAGAGTTTCAAGAGCTATCAGAGTGCCTAGAAAACCTATGGAACATTCGTTTTGCCCTTCATTTGGCTGCAGGGCGTTCAGAAAACCGTTTATTGTTTGATCATCAACCCCAAGCCGCCGAAATTTTAGGTTTTGGCAGCGATGGTAAAGCCTCGGTTGAGCGTATGATGAAACGCTTATTTAGAATAATGAGCCGCGTACGCGAGCTTAACCAAATGCTGCTTTCGTATTTTGAGCAAAGCATTTCACCACAAAATAGTGAAAATGTTGTAGAAGTACTCGACAGAAATTTTGAACGTGTTGGCCATCAAATACGCGTAAAAGATCCATCCGTATTTTTTAGACGTGACCAGCTCTTTGTATTGTTTGAGCACATCGCCGACAACCCCGAAATCACCCATATTTACCCAAGTACTATTCGTACTATTCGACAAGTACGCCGTCGTTTATTGGGTGATTTACAAGATTATGCAGCCTGTCGTGAAGCATTTTTACGCTTAGTCAAACACCCTAACGGTATGGGACGCGCATTTACGTTAATGCACAAACACGGCATGCTTGCCGCCTACTTACCGCAGTGGCGTAATATATTTGGGCAAATGCAGTTCGATTTGTTTCATGCTTATACCGTAGATGAGCACACTCACAAATTAATCAAAAACATTTACGAATATTTTGATAAAACAGGCATTAGCGAGTTTCCTATTTGCAGTGAAATAGTCACTCGCATGGATAAACCGGAGCTACTGTATTTAGCCGGTATATTTCACGACATCGCTAAAGGCCGAGGGGGCGATCACTCAGAGCTTGGCGCTGTTGATGCTATAGCCTTTGCTAAATTACATGGTTTTTCATCGGCTGATGCAAAATTAGTAGCATGGCTTGTAAGTAATCATTTACTTATGTCGGTTACCGCGCAGCGTAAAGACATTAACGACCCTGCTGTAATAAAAGACTTTGCAACACGTATTAAAACAGAGCGCCAACTCGACTATTTATATTGTTTAACCGTTGCCGACATACGTGCAACCAACGACAACTTATGGAACGATTGGAAAAACACCCTACTGCGTGAATTGTACTTACACACGCAACGCGCGTTGCGCTTAGGGCTCGAAAACCCAATGGATCAACGCGACCAAATTCGCGATAAAAAGCACCAAGCTAAACAACGTCTACTTAACTTGGGCTATCAAGAGGAAAAAATTGATTTAATTTGGAGTCGCTTTAAAGCCAATTACTTTACCGCCTTTAGCGAACAGCAAATATCGTGGCAAAGTGAGCATTTATTAAGTAGCACCGATTTAAGCCAACCCAGTGTAATTGTATCTAACAAAGCCATGCATGGTGGTACACAAGTATTTGTATACAGCCCTTACTCTGGTGCACTATTTGCGAGATTAGTGAGTGTCATTGGCTCTAAAAAAGCACAAATACAGCACGCACAAGTACTGACCACCAAAGACGGTTACGTCCTGTTTAGCTTTGTCATACTTGAAGTAAGTGGCGACCCAATAGCAAGTGGTCGAGCGCAATCAATTAAACGCGGACTTGAGCAAGCATTGAGCGATCCACGTAAAAAAATTCGCTTTAAGAAGAGCCGTTCTCAACGCTTTAAAGATTTTAATATTAAACCTAAAATTGTGTTGCGCCCACATGCACGAAAAGACCGTAGCTTAATAGAAATTCAAGCCGTCGATATACAAGGTTTACTAACCAAAATAGCCGAAGTTTTCCAAGCGCATTTACTACACATTCACGCTGCCCGTATTACCACGGTGGGTGAACGTGCAGAGGATTTCTTTGTTGTATCTAATAACGAATACCAAGCGCTGACTGATGAAGAGCAAGCAAAAATTCATCAGGCATTACGTAAAAAATTCAACGCCGAAACAGAATAGAGGACACACATGTCAGATTTAAAAACGATGATCGAAAACGCATGGGACAACCGCGATAGCATTAGCCCAAGCACAGTATCAAGCGACGTAAAACAAGCTATTATCGACGCACTTGATTTACTTGATAGCGGCGCAGCACGCGTTGCCGAAAAAATATCAGGTGAATGGGTTGTACACCAGTGGCTTAAAAAAGCGGTTTTACTGTCGTTTCGTATTCGCGACAACCAACCAATGAACGACGGCGTAAACCAGTTTTACGACAAAGTACCACTTAAATTTAGCGACTACACGCCAGAGCAATTTCAGCAAGGCGGTATGCGCGTAGTACCAAACGCTGTAGCACGTAAAGGCAGCTTTGTAGGTAAAAACGTCGTACTTATGCCATCGTACGTAAACATTGGCGCATACGTTGACGACGGCACTATGGTTGATACATGGGCGACTGTAGGCTCATGTGCACAAATTGGTAAGAACGTACATTTATCAGGTGGCGTTGGCATAGGCGGCGTTTTAGAGCCTCTACAAGCTAACCCAACCATCATTGAAGACAACTGTTTTATTGGCGCACGTTCTGAAATTGTTGAAGGCGTAATTGTTGAAGAAGGCGCGGTAATTTCAATGGGCGTTTACATCAGCCAAAGCACTCGTATTTATGACCGCGAAACTGGCGAAATTCACTATGGCCGCGTACCAGCAGGCGCCGTAGTTGTTCCAGGCGCACTACCGTCAAAAGATGGCACCCACAGCCTGTACGCTGCAATTATCGTGAAAAAAGTAGATAAACAAACACGTGAAAAAGTAGGCATAAACGCCCTACTACGCTCAATTGATGAATAACACATAGGTTGGGTTGAGTGAAACGAAACCCAACGATACGTTGAAGTTAAGTGTTTTAGCTGAACTTTAATTGTATATAGAAAGCTCTAAGCCCTTTGGGTTTAGGGCTTTTTTAAATTCTTCTAAATGAAGTTTTAGTGCTAGATACTTCTACATCAAAATTTAATGAACTCAAAAGGGACTTTAAGCCTTTAACAGCCAACTCATTATTTTCTGATGGTCCTATTATAATTTCTTCAATTGAATTTTTAGGAAAAGGTATCGCTCTATATGGGGCTATAATGCCAGATTTAAGAGTGCGATAGCATAAAGGAAAGTGCTTTCCACCTTTATCTCCTTGCTCTAAAAAGTCGATATCAGAAGAATCTATGAAATCAAAGTAATCAATTTGGTCATCGTCATTTAGCATTACCGAACCAGGATGAAATAGGGTAAAACGATACTCTTCCTCATACTTAAATGCTCTATCTTTAATACTGGCAATCTTAAAAATAACTTCATTAAAAATTTCAATTGCAGCTATAGCACATTTTTTATCAAGTTCTTTCTTATCTAAATCTAAATCTAAATCTAAATCTAAATTTGAATTTAAGATGTAACCTAAAACCTCTGGAAGGTAATGTTCCTCGAGCAAAGAGTGAAAAATATTCGTAGCCGGTTCATAGTCAACATTATCATAGCCACTCAAAAATTTTCGTTGCCTGAAATACATATCATCAAATAGCTTTTCTTTGTTAAACTTTATACAGTATGAGGTTTGCTCTGACCCGTAGGTAAGCCAATGATTTAAACTATCATGCTTAGTTGTAAATGAAGTCGTGTAAATTTCATCAATGCTATTATTATCAATTATATCCCACAGAAACTTTAAAAAATGATTTGCGAGATGCACTTTTTTATTTTGCATTGCTTCTTGGATAATCTCTAAAGGCATATTTTTATGCTTGGCATAGATTTTTTCGAGTTTTCTTTGTGAAAATTCATACAAGTTCTGTCTAAGCGATTTTATCGTATCAATACCTTCCTTAATTTCTCTAAAATCATTTAAATACTCTGTATTAGTAGCCCATAAACTTTTACTCTCTAAAATTCCCTTTAAACCATCTGCAGAAGTGTAGTGATAAACATATTCCATATTTAAAGCCTTAAATGATTAACCTTCTTCATTCTGAGTCTAACTCTTTAGAGAAAATAATAAAATTGAATATTATGAGGTGTAAAACGTTGGGTTTCGTTTCACTCAACCCAACCTACGAAAAAATCTCCCAAAACCAAAAAAGCACTTATAAAATAAGTGCTT
>NZ_BADY01000016.1:0-55819 GCF_000241185.1 Pseudoalteromonas sp. BSi20495 | reverse complement strand
CTTAATTACTGCACAATTAATGTTAAACCAGTCGGTTAAATAGATTGAACGAAAAAGATATTTTTAATAGCACCTTTTTATTAGTTTTATAAACGACAAGCTTCGCCCACTGATTAATAAAACATACCGTACCAACTCAACAAATACTTTAATTGGTCAATCATTAGGTGGTCTACTTTCGAGCGGTATTTTATTTAATCACTCTGCAACTTTTAATTATTACGTAATAATTAGCTCAAGCTTATGGTGGGCCGATAATGAATTACTAAATAGCCCTTTTGATCCACAATCGTTTCCTCAATCGGTTTATATTGGCATTGGTAAAGAAGGTGAATTAATGGAAGGCTTAGCAAGGCGATTGAATAAGGAAACAGCGCCTATTTTTGGTAATAAAAGCCAAGTGAAATTAGGCTATTTTAAAAACCTAGATCACGCCGATGCTCTGTATTTAGCTGTATACGACGCTTTTACATAAATTAACTACCATCCAAAAAAGTAATTAATAAAAATGCTTATAAGACTTTAAGTATTATTCATGGTATTTGCGGATCATCGCCACCTTGCCGTTTTCAACTTCTATTACTTCCATCATTGTGGAGGTGTATTCTATTGGCTGCTTACTTTGCGGGTGAATGCCCTTTGCATGACTCTTATAACGAATAGCAAAGCCTGTATCGTTAAACACAAATGTATTAAGCAGTGTGCTTTCAAACAACGTGTGTGCACCTAAGTAAAAACTCATACCTTTGCGCATCTGCTTTTTACCATCTGGAGTACGTGAGTCATCCGGTTGATACGGAATGTGCTGATTGCCAATATCATCGGTTAACAATGCAAGGTAAGCCTCAAGCTCTTTAGCACCTGCGTTAGGTGCTTGTGTAGCGGTCATTGTTTTATAGTACTGCTGCGCAAACGCATTTAAGTCGAGTGGCTTTTCAGCATTCGCCGAAAAAGCAGTTACTAAAGCCAAACCTAACGTTAAAAGTAGCTTCATCACTTATTCCCTGTAGCTAAAAATATTTTATAGGTACATTACCTTAGTAAGTTCAATAATCAAACAAAATCAGTTTTAAGTGAATTAACACCTACATTTTGCTCTTTACTCTATTAGTTGCAACGCTGTTGGCTGGGTCGTCTGGCCAAAAGTGCTTAGGGTAGCGGCCTTTCATTTCCTTTTGCACATCGCGGTAACTGCTAGCCCAAAAGTGGGCTAAATCTTGAGTAAGTTGCAATGAGCGTTTACCTGGCGATAGCAACTCCATAAGCAGTGACAGCTTACCGTTGGCAAGCATAGGCGTACTGGTCAAGCCGTAAACCTCTTGCATACGCACGCTTAGCTTTGCGGGGCCATCAAGCTGGTATTCTATTTTTATATTTGAGCCACTTGGTACCGTTAAGCGCAGTGGTAACAATGCTTTTAACGCGGTTTGTTGTTGCCAATCAAAACAGTTTTGTAATACTTCAAAGTAGTTAAACTTTTTAAGCTGCGTGAGCGTTTTAATATCTTCTAAAAACACGCCTAGCCACTGCGCTGCATTTTGAATAAGTTGTTGCTCGTTTATTTGCGGGAATTTATCGGGCATTAAATTACTTGCTAGGCTCATACGTATCAGCAATTGTTGCGCATCAGGTTGCTCGTTAAATAAAGCAAAACCGTGTTTAGCAAATAAGCTAAGCCACGCTTTAGCACGCTCGCTCTTATCTAGTTTTTGTTTACTAGGCTGGCTGCTGAGCGTTATAGCCCCGAGCTTTACTTCATCTTGATGAATAAAGCGCGCTGATTTTTCATCAAACTCACAACGAGTAAGTTCACTAAATAAATGCGGTAAAAATTCTTGTAACTCAAATGGGTTAAGCGCGGTGGCTGCAAATATACGCCCGCCTTTGTGCCCGCCCATGGTTGCTATGGCTAAGTAATCGTCGTTGTGCCAGTAATCGGCATTTAACTCAGCACCAGCACCATTGGCAAGTAAATAACCATTACCACGTTTTTTAGCAATACGATCGGGGTATGCCAATGCCACCAGCAAACTTATATAATGCGTATTTAATTCGCTGTTTTCGTCTTTTACTTTTAAACGGCTTTGCCAATATTTTAACTGTTGTTTAAATACCGGATGCGGACGTTGCTGTTGGCTATGCAGCGCTAAACTCAACTCGTTTGCACTGTTTACTCGGCTCTCAAGTAATGCCACTAAATAAATAGCGAGCCTAAAAATACCAGGGAGTTGGTTATCAAGTATTTGTGCTTTTAATAGCATATGCGCCAAACGAATATCAGCACCAAAACCTAACATTTTACTGCCAAGCGGTGTGAGCTTACCTTTGCTATTAATAGCTTCTAGCATGTTAAGCAGGTTACTTGCTTGTTCGCATTGCTGCTCAGTGGGCTTATCGAGCAAGGTTAGCTCATCAATACTGGCTCCCCATTGCTTTGCCTCAAGCATAAGTTGGCTTATGTCTGATGTGAGTATTTCGGGATTGTCGTGGCTATTACGTCTCTCAAAGGTTTGCTTTGAGCCAATTCGATAAACAATGCCCGGCTCTATTCGTCCTGCACGCCCTGCACGCTGCACAGCAGACGAGCGCGATATGCTTTGTGTTGTGAGTTCAGTAACACCTGTTTTTAAATTAAAGGTGGCTGCACGGCGCTTGCCGCTGTCAATTACAATGCGTATACCTTCAATAGTTAAACTGGTTTCGGCTACATTGGTGGTAAGCACTACTTTGCGCATGCCGTTTGGTGCAGGAGCAATAGCAGTTTGCTGATTAGCTTTATCTTGCTCGCCAAATAGCGTTGCAACTTGGCAGTTACTTGGTAAATCGCTTAGTGCTTGTTGCACGCGTAGTATCTCAAACTGCCCTGGTAAAAATACCAATGCGCTGCCTGTTTGCTCATTAAGTGCTTGTTTTATTATGTTAGGAATTGCATCAAGCCAGCGACTTTCATCTTTTATGGGTATGTATACTTCGTCTATTGGATAGCTGCGACCGCTTGATTGAATTACAGGGCAGTCAAAAAACGCAGTGTAACGCTCTGTATCAAGCGTTGCCGACATAAGCATAATGGTTAAATCTTCACGTAGCGCACTTTGGGTTTCAAGCGCAAAGGCAAGTGAGGTATCTGCTGCAATTGAACGTTCATGAAATTCATCAAATATCAGTAAATCAACATCGCTTAATTCGGGGTCGTTTTGCAGTATGCGCGTTAGCATGCCTTCGGTAACTATTTCGAGGCGCGTATTAACGCTTACTTTACTCTCGCCTCTAATCCGCAGGCCCACACTTTGCCCAACACTCTCGTTTTGGCACTTTGCTAGGTAACTGGCAATATTACGTGCAGCTAAACGGCGAGGCTCTAGCATTACAATACGTTTAAAATGCCCGTCGCGCATAAGCTGTAGCGGCAACCACGTAGATTTACCCGCACCAGGCGGTGCTTGTAATAACGTAATAGGATTACTTTGTAATGTAGTAACGAGTTGTTGATATATGTCTTGAACCGGCAGCACTGCTATTTACCCAAAATTGCTTTGCGTGCATTGTAACAAAAACCAAAAATAAACGCGCCGCTAAAGCTATGTGGTTATAAAGGATTTATTAAAGGGTTACATAATCAGAAATAATTACAGACCGCTCTGTACATTTTTTAAGGATGTGCTCACAACATTAATCATTACTGCCTCAATAAAAACATAACACCATGATTATAAATGCAAAATAAAAATTTAACTTATTGGTACACGCCTTGCTCCTTTTATACTGAACGTTAATTAAATCTAAGTAAGGAGAAACTTATGAACAGCGATCGTATGAAAGGTAATTGGAACGAACTTAAAGGTAAGGCTCAACAAAAATGGGGCGATCTTACCAACGACGATTTAGACAAAATTGAAGGTAGCCGTACAGAGCTAGTTGGTAAAATTCAACAGCAATACGGTAAATCTAAAGAAGAAGCAGAGCGTGAAGTTGATGAGTTTGAAAAAACTCACTAATCGCTAACTTCTAAAAAAACCGCCATTTTGGCGGTTTTTTTGTTTAAGCTATAGGTTATTTAGTTACGCTTTTAGCTGGTCACCTATTGGTAACTGCCTAATACGCTTTCCACACGCTGCAAAAATAGCATTACATAATGCTGGCGCATAAACTGGTGTAGACGGCTCGCCTACCCCTGCTGGTGGTGCATCACTTTGTATAATTTCAACTTCAATCTCAAGAGGTGAGTCGCTCATACGCGGTACGCGATAATCATGAAAGTTACTTTGCTGCACGCGGCCTTTATCAAAGGTAATACCATCGCTGATTGCAGTTGTAATCCCATAAATAGAACCACCTTGGGTTTGGTTTTTAACGGTGTCGGTGTTTACAACCGTACCCGCATCAATGGCAACCCACGATTTAATTACGTTTAAATCGCCAGCATCCGACACTTCTACTTCAACTACCGTAGCTACGTAAGTTAAAAAGCTTCTGTGTGCTGCTATGCCTAAACCTCGTCCTTTAGGAAGTTCTCGACCCCATTTACTCATGTCAGCCACTTTTTCAATAACATGGCGCAGTCTGCCAATATCTAAAGGATAAACCGCTTTATCACCACCGTAATTATCGTATGTAGCATTTTGCTCTGTTACATCAACAATACGGCTTGGACCTATGGTATCTAGTAAATAGTCTTTTTGGTCGCGACCGGCTTTGTGCGCTGCTTCACCAATAAATGACTGAATAGCAAAGGCATGAAAAATATTTGATACAGAACGCATCCAACCAATTCGTGCTTTAGCAGGCGCATCACCGTTTTCTAACTTCATATTAGGTGTGTTAATAGGGTTATCGGTAAATCCTAAGCGCAGTTCAAAGCTTCCTGGCGTAGTCGCCCCTTCTGAAAAGGTAGAGGTGATCGGTGAAAACGCGGTGCGGTGTAAATAAGATTCTATAGCGCCATTTTTATCTAGCGATGCTTCAATGTGCTGAGCCGAAACCGCATGGTAAAAACCATGTTGTATGTCGTCTTCACGCGTCCATTGCACACGAATAGGTTTGCCTACTTTCATTGAAAGGTACGCTGCTTCTGCTGAAAAGTCAGGTTTTGACTTACGCCCAAAACCGCCTCCTAACATGGTAACGTGAACATTAATTTTGCTCTCATCCATGCCAAGCATTGCCGCCACTGTTTTCATATCGGCTTGTGGATTTTGCGTAGCAGCCCATATATCAACACTGTCTTTGTTGTACATAGCTGTTGCACAAGGCGGCTCCATTGGTGCTTGAGCAAGATGCGGTGCGTAATAATCAGCTACCAATTTATTGCTCGATTTAGCCAACACGCCCATAGCATCGCCTTTATCACGTATGTTTGCCTGTGGAGTTTGTACTGTTTGTAATAATGACTTTTTAAATTCTTCTGAATTGTAATCGCCATTTTTGCCATCATCCCACACGACTTTTAATGCTTTACGCCCTTGCCATGCAGCCCATGTGTTTTTAGCTATAATCGCAATGCCACCTTTTGGCTGAAACTGCGGCGCGCCTTTTGGTGCAGGTATTTCAATAACATCTACAACGCCGTTTATCGCTTTTGTAGCACTGGCATCAAATGACTTAACAACACCGCCTACTACCGGCGGGCGTTCAATTATAGCCACCAGCGCTTGTGGTTCGCGTACATCGGCTGCAAATATAGCTTTGCCTGTTACTAAATCGGCTAAATCTATGTGCGCCATGCCGATATTAATGTAACGCCATTCTTTGCGTGTTTTAAGCGTTAGTTTGTCTGCTTCTGGTGGCGTTATTGTAAGCGCTAAGTCGATTAAATCTTTATAAGTAAGCGATTTACCTGAGCTGTGTGTAACAACGTGTTGATTAGCAGTACAAGTTTGCGGGTCAACTTTCCAAAACTTAGCGGCAGCATGCTGCATCATGTAACGTACACTTGCGCCCATTTCGCGCAGGCGCTGCATGTTGTATCGAATACTGCGCGAACCATCGGTATTTTGATCGCCGTATTTAGGGTCGCCCTTACCCTGAATAACAATAACCTTATCCCACGCGGCTTCCATTTCATCGGCAACTATTTGTGCAATCGCGGTGCGAATTTGCTGACCCATTTCAGAGCGATGGCACGTTATTTCAACCATGCCGTCTGGGCGCAGTGCAATAAATAAGTTTGCGCGTTTTGCTTGCTCTGATGGCTGCTCTAACACACCCGCAATCGCTCTTGGCGCACTGCCTACAAAATAAGTACCGAGTACTAACGCACCTATTGCACTGGTTTTTAAAAACTTGCGGCGGTTTAAATCAAAGTATTTGTTATCTTGGCTCATACTTCTTCCCCTTGTTCATTTGGGTCAAAATATTGAACACTCGCCATTGTTTTAGCGGCTGATTTAATTGCTTTATGAATACGCGGGTAGGTACCACAACGGCAAATATTACCCGACATATTACTTACTATTTCATCGTCGGTTGGGGTTGGGTTTGCAGCTAATAAGCTTGCAGCTTGCATTATTTGGCCGCACTGGCAAAAACCACACTGCGGTACTTTATGCTCAACCCATGCTTGTTGCACTGGATGGTCGCCCTGCTCGCTTAGCCCTTCAATTGTCGTAATTGAAAGACCCGCTACTGCCGCTACAGGCAATACACACGAGCGCTGAGCTACCCCATCAATATGCACAGTACACGCACCACACTGCGCCATACCACAGCCAAATTTAGGCCCAGTTAAATTCAATTCGTCTCGGAGATACCATAATACTGGCGTTGACGGATCGCCAGAAAACTCATGTTTATTACCATTAATGGTAAGCGTGATCATACTAAACTCCTTGGCAAAGCGCTTTACAGGAGGGTCCCTTGTTGCGCGAGAACTATTTTTAATTACTTACTATTTTATACTTACTACTTTTAGCCTATCACTTAGATCTATTTTATAAAAATACTAATTATTAGAACGTTAGTAAAAATAGGACAACCAACTAACCACAATTTAGATAAAATTTAGGTAGCCGTAAACAGCTTGTTGGTAAAATTGAGCAACAATACGCTAAACCAAAAAAAGTAAATGAGTTGAGAAAGGTTATTAATTTATAAGCATTTTAACTAAAGTAGTGCATCACTGTAGCTATCCAAAACTTTATAATGGATAAATTACTGTTCTGACAACCCACAATTGCCACCGGTGGCAATTGAATGTAGAATAAATTTAATATTAATTAATTTGGTAAAATCTATGAAAATCGCATTAATGAATGAATTTAGTCAAGCAGCAAAAAACCCTATTGTACTTGAGCAACTTAATACTGTGGCCAAAGCCCAAGATCATCAGGTATTTAATGTTGGCATGGATGGTGACAACGACCATAGATTAACATATATCCACCTAGGAATTATCGCCAGCCTATTGCTTAACTCTAAAGCTGTGGACTTTGTTGTAACAGGTTGTGGCACAGGCCAAGGTGCACTTATGGCTAGCAATGCTTTTCCGGGTGTTGCATGTGGTTATTGTATTGACCCTTCTGATGCATATCTATTTGCACAAATAAACAATGGTAATGCACTGGCTTTACCGTATGCAAAAGGTTTTGGGTGGGGTGCTGAGCTAAATATAAAATACATTTTCGAAAAAGCATTTACAGGTGAAAAAGGTCAAGGTTATCCAGCTGATCGTAAAGAATCTCAAGTGACTAACGCTGGTATTTTAAGTCAATTAAAAGTAGATATAGCTAAAGATTATCTCAAGGCACTTGAATCGATAGACCCCGACCTTATTAAACAAGCTATTGGCGGCTCACGGTTTCAAGATTGTTTCTTTAAGCATTGTAAAGACGAAGCAATAGCAGCATTTGTTAAAGCTAGAGCTTAATAATAAAATTGTCACATAGCCTGAGTTCTGGTTAAGAGATTTACTAATATATTGAACCATAATGATATTTAGATTTATTATCCAGAGTTCAGGTTACATACCTCTAATAGCAGCTTCTGCATCATCTTGCGATAACAACTACTCACGTCTTTAAGACCTAAAGCCAACCGGCAGTGATGTAATAGCAGCCAATAATGGCTACTTGTAGCACATAACTATAGCGACAATTTTTAAAAGTATAATGGTAATTCCCACCGCTACCCTCAAACGTAATATCGCCATTTAATAAAGCCATGCTGGGCTTATCACTAAGCTTTTTATTAATACCCCAAACTGCATACCAAAAATTATGTTCGCCTAAATCATCAACACGAATATGGTATTTAGCTGTTTTCCAATCGAGTACTGGTTTTTCAAAAGTATTAATATTTGCGTGCAAGGATTGCTTACCTTGTTCGATTAAGCTTTTAGCAAGTGCCTGCTCTTTAGTATTTTGTGTATTTACAGCAATAATTTTACCTTCGGTATCTACCCACATAACGCCGTTATTTAGCATAATGCCGCGCCAACCTACTTTCTCCCAATCAGTATTAATGTTTGAACTGACAATAACGGCTACTAACTCATCATTAAAAACCTCATCAAAGCGGTTAATAAACTCAGCTCCATTTTTAATGTCAGGTATGGGATATCGTCGTTTTAGCGGGTAGCGAATAAGTGCTGCAATCGCAGTTTTATCATGCGTTTTAAAGGCAGCAATAACAGGTAGAACACTCTCGTGATACTTTTGCTCAAGAGCAAATGTTCTAGATGTAAAAAGTAGGGATAGGCAAAGTAATATGTAATTTAGATACTTCATTAATAGTCCTTGAGATTTTATCAGTGTCACTCTCTATTTTTTTGTCTCCAGCTTTTATTTTTCAATCCACTTTTATGAGGCCACTTTAAAAGCTTTTTATATATTTCATAATCAAAAACTTCATCCATACCTTTTCCACCTTCAAAATAAAACTCCTCGTCTTCAATTCTTGTAATGATTCGAATTAATTCATCATTAATTATTGAAATGAGCTGCTTTGCATCTTTTTGTTTAATTTGCCATGGAGTAGAGATTTTACTATCAATATCAATCTTTCCCTTAATTCTAGGTAAACCAACATAAACTGAGTTTTGTTTTTTACTTTCTAATTCACGGCTTTGAATAACTGAAATAAAGTTTGGAGAATAATCCTCAACTTCCCTTGCAACAAAGTTCCACTGCTTCTTTGGATGACCGTATAAACCTTTTAACCAATCTAGCTCTTCAGCAGCATTTGGGTAGCCTTCATTCGTTTCAGATGACCATATGTAATGATCAACCCAATGGGCTTTTGAAAACTCCTCTAAAGCTAATATTGAGAGTTGTAGTGCACTTGGATAAGATCCGTTATTGTAAAGTAGCACCGAGTCGAAATGTAAGCGGATAGTGTTTCTCAAAGACTCCACTGCAATTTTATTTAACTTATACTTAGATATACCATCTTCTTTTTTCACTGAAGCTCCATTCAAAAAAATCCAATTACTTAGTATAAATTTAATAGTCACACTAACTTATCTATATGCAAACAACTACTTGATATTAAGTAAAGTAGATATAACGATTACTAATTGTTAATACCATTAGTAATTAATCCTAATCTGAAAATAAAAACGAGCCTAATTGGGCTCGTTTTTATTTTACTGATAGCTGACAGCTAAAAACTGACCACCTCTCTTTTACTCCGGATCATACCCCAAATTAGGCGATAGCCATCTTTCAGCCTCTTCAAGCGTCATATTGGTTCGTTTAGCGTAGTCTTCTACTTGATCGCGTTGTACTGCGGCTACGGCGTAGTATTTAGCCTCAGGGTGTGAGAAGTACCAACCTGAAACAGCAGCACCTGGCCACATGGCGTACGAGCTAGTTAGCTGCATACCAATGCGTTTTTCGGTATCGAGCAACTGCCAAATTTTCTTTTTCTCAGTGTGCTCTGGGCACGCAGGGTAACCTGGCGCAGGGCGAATACCTTGGTAGTTTTCGCGTATTAGCTCATCGTTTGCTAGGTTTTCGTCTGGTGCAAACCCCCAATACTCTTTACGTACTTTTTCGTGTAGGTATTCTGCAAACGCTTCGGCGAGCCTATCGGCAACGGCTTTAACCATTATTTTGTTGTAGTCGTCTTGCTGCGCGTCAAACGCATTTGCTAAGTCGTCTTCTTCTAGGCCGCCCGTTACTGCAAACGCGCCAAAGTAATCAGGCGTGCCTTTTGGTGCTATGTAGTCGGCTAGGCAATAATTAGCAAAGTCGGTTTTTTCGGTTTGCTGACGTAAATGGCACGAAGTAGTTAATACTTCTTTGCGTGTTTCGTCGGTGTATATTTCTATGTCATCACCCACGCGGTTTGCAGGGAATAAACCAATTACGCCAAGTGGTTGCAAACTGCCTGCTTTTTCAAGGTCGTCTAACATATCGTTAGCGTCTTTAAATAAGCTTTGCGCTTGCTCGCCTACTACTTCATCGTCCATTATGCGCGGGTATTTACCGGCAATTGACCACGTCATAAAGTATGGCGTCCAATCTATGTATTTACGCAAAGTAGCAATTGATACATTTTTAAACTCGGTCACGCCCAGCTTTTTAGGCACTGGTGGTGTGTAGTTATCCCAATCAAGCTTTGCTGCGTTATCGCGTGCGCGCTGGATTGTAACAGGCTTAGAGCGTGGTTTTTTACGCGCTTGTTGCTCGCGTACTTTTACATATTCAGCTTTAGTTTTAGCTAAAAAGTCAGGTTTAATGTCTTTTGATAATAAGTTTGAAACCACACCAACTGCACGGCTTGCGTTATTTACATACACAACGCCTTTGTCATATTGCGGCTCAATTTTTACTGCGGTGTGCGCTTTAGAGGTAGTTGCACCACCAATAAGTAGCGGCAGTTCAAAACTACGGCGTTTCATTTCTTTTGCTACGTGCACCATTTCGTCAAGCGATGGGGTAATTAAGCCCGATAAACCAATAATATCGGCTTTTTCGTCGATGGCGGTTTGCAGTATTTTATCGGCAGGTACCATTACGCCTAAATCAATAACTTCGTAGTTATTACACTGTAGTACCACGCCTACAATATTTTTACCTATGTCGTGTACGTCGCCTTTTACGGTCGCCATCACTATTTTACCATTGGTTGAGCCTTCTTCTTTTTCGGCTTCAATAAATGGGTCTAGGTAGGCTACGGCTCGTTTCATTACGCGCGCCGATTTAACCACTTGTGGTAAAAACATTTTACCTGCGCCAAATAAATCACCTACCACGTTCATGCCATCCATTAACGGCCCTTCAATTACGTGAATAGGTTTATCGGCAGCAGCGCGGCACTCTTCGGTATCTTCATCTATAAAGGTAGTAATACCTTTTACAAGCGCGTGCTCAAGGCGTTTTGCAACAGGCCATGTGCGCCACTCTAAATCTTCTACTCGCTCGGCTTGTGCCATACCAGAGTATTTTGGTGCAAGCTCTACTAAACGCTCGCCTGCGCCTGGGTCGGTGTTAAGTATTACGTCTGTAACTGCTTTACGTAGTTCTTCTGGTATATCATCGTAAACGGCTAGTTGCCCTGCATTTACAATACCCATGTCCATACCCGCTTTTATGGCGTGGTATAAAAATACCGAGTGAATAGCTTCACGTACGGGGTTATTACCCCTAAACGAAAACGATACATTTGATACACCGCCCGACACTTTACAGTGCGGTAAGTTTTGTTTAATGCGGCGTGTGCCTTCAATAAATTCTACGGCGTAGTTATCGTGCTCTTCTATACCGGTGGCTACGGCAAATATATTAGGGTCGAATATAATATCTTCTGGCGCAAAGCCAATGTCTTCTACCAATATTTTATAACTGCGCGCACATATTGCGAACTTACGGTCTGCCGTGTCGGCTTGTCCGTCGGTATCAAATGCCATTACAACGGCAGCTGCACCAAAGCGTTTTATTATTTTAGCTTGGCGAATAAACGGCTCTTCGCCCTCTTTTAGCGATATAGAATTAACAATAGCCTTACCTTGAATACACTTTAGGCCTGCTTCTATTACTTCCCATTTAGAGGAGTCGACCATAATGGGTACGCGTGAAATATCAGGCTCTGAGGCTATTAAGTTTAAAAACTTAACCATAGCGGCTTTTGAATCCAACATGGCTTCGTCCATGTTTATATCAATAACCTGTGCGCCGTTTTCTACTTGTTCGCGGGCCACTGTTAGCGCGGCTTCAAAGTCTTCTTCCATGATTAAACGTTTAAACATGGCAGAACCGGTTACATTGGTACGTTCGCCGACATTAGTAAATACTGCTATTTGTTGGGTCATGCTGGCTCCTTAATTTAAGTTACAGGCTTCAAGGCCTGATAAACGCATGCGTACTTCAAGCTCGGGGAGTTGGCGTGGTTTAACGCCAGCTAAACCTTTTGCAAAAGCACGAATATGCGCAGGCGTGGTGCCACAACATCCGCCTACTATATTAATAAAGCCCGATTTACCCCAATCGATAATTTCGGTTGCCATTTCAGGCGCTTCTAAGTCGTATTCACCAAACTCATTAGGCAAGCCCGCATTAGGGTGTACCGACGTAAAGGTTTCGCACACGCGCGACAACTCTTCTACGTATTGGCGCAGTAAATCAGGGCCAAGCGCACAGTTTAAACCAATCGAAATAGGCTTAATATGGCGAATAGAGTTATAAAATGCTTCAGTTGTTTGCCCCGAAAGCGTACGGCCAGAGGCGTCGGTAATAGTCCCCGAAATCATAACTGGTAATTTACGCCCTGCCTGCTCAAAGGCTTCTTCTACGCCAAACGAGGCAGCTTTTGCATTAAGCGTGTCAAATATAGTTTCGATTAGTATTAAATCGGCGCCGCCTTCCATTAATGCAAGGGTTGATTCAATATACGCAGTAACTAGCTTATCAAAGGTGACATTTCGGTAACCCGGATCGTTTACGTCTGGCGAAATTGAACACGTTTTAGATGTCGGCCCTAAAACACCGGCTACATAGCGTGGTTTTTCTGGCGTTTTAGCCGTAAATTCATCGCAAATTGCGCGTGCTAATTTAGCCGACTCTAGGTTTATTTCACGGCTTAGGTTTGCCATGTCATAATCTTCCATCGAAATAGTGGTCGAATTAAACGTGTTGGTTTCGATAATATCGGCGCCCGCTGATAAAAAACCACGATGAATATCGGTGATTAAATCGGGCTTGGTTAGGCTTAATAAATCGTTATTGCCTTTAATTAATACATGCCAGTCTTTAAAACGCTCTGCGCGATAGTCTTCTTCTTCTAGCTTATGATCTTGGATCATGGTGCCCATAGCGCCATCTAAAATTAAAATGCGTTCTTTTAATGCGGCACTTATTTCGGCTTGCTTATTATTTGTAGGCGCGTTATTCGGCATAGTTGTTAGTCCTCACGTCTTGGCTAACTAAATTAATATCATACGGTGTGGTTTGGTACACGTAGTAATTTAACCAGTTCGAAAAAAGTAAAAAAGCATGGCTTTGCCACGTTTTTGAAGGTTGTTTGGTTGCATCATCATCCGGGAAGTAATTTTCGGGTTTTGGTGCATCAGGGCTTTTTTTACAATCGCGCTCGTATTCTGCTTTTAGCGAGTCGGCGTCGTACTCAGGGTGGCCAGTTATAAATACTTGGCTACCCGATTTATTTTTAAGTAAGTAAGCCCCTACTCGCTCAGAACCAGCCAGTACTACTAACTCATCACAGGCGTTTATTTTATTTATATCAATATGGCCGTAGCGTGAGTGCGGTACCAAAAAGGTATCGTCGAATCCGCGAGTCAGTGCACCGTGATCAAAGTAACACTGGTGAGTAAATACGCCACACAGTTTATCGTCTTTTAAATCGCGCTTTAAATTGTAACGGTGATATAACGCTGCATGCGCTGCCCAACACGAAAATAACGTAGAGGTAACGTGTTGCTCAGCCCAATCAATAATGACTTTTAGCTCATCCCAATACGCTACATCGTCGTATTCTAAATGCGCAAGTGGCGCACCGGTTACTATTAATGCGTCGTAATTGTTGTCTTTAACCTCAGAAAAATAACGGTAAAAGGTATCAAGGTGCTCTTCTGAATTGCTGCTACTGCGGTGAGTATCGAGGCGCAGTAGTTCTACGTTTACTTGCAAAGGCGAATTGGCAAGTAAACGAATAAACTGAACTTCGGTTTCTACTTTATTAGGCATTAAGTTTAAAATAGCCAAACGCATTGGGCGTATTTCTTGCGTTTTTGCACGTGTTTTTGGCATTACAAATACGTTTTCTTGACGTAAACGTGCAATTGCTGGCAACTCGTCTTTTACTGTAATTGGCATTCTTAAAGCTCCTGCTCATAAAAACCGAGAGTTAATTAGCCCTTATTATGAACAGAATGCCAAAAATATCAACCTCTAGATGTATAGATGTCTAAATGAACTTTAAGATAGTAAACGAAATTTATAGAAGCACTTAAAATTATTAAGTAATACTTTTTGAGTTGCGCTACCAGAGTCAGTAGCGCATGCGGTTTTAAAAACGATAATTTATAGAAAAGTTAAGAGCATAGATATTACCTTCAATTGCATCAAAATACTGGTATTCTGCACTTGCCTGCCAGCGTTGGTTTAACATGTAATCAACCCCCGCCCCAAATGTTTTGCCATCTTTATCGTAGTTTTCCTCTGTAATGAGAAACTGATTTGTGTTTGAGCCAATAACTTCTTTTGCAAAACGGCTGTAATCATCGTTATAGCTCAACTTATTTCTAGCGTATCCTGCAAATAAAAATACACCAACTCGGGAAGAAACTGGGTAATTAGCTTTTAAAAATATGCTTGTTTGTAATTGTAAGCCGGAACCAACTTGAGTATGTACAGGTTCGGAAGTAATTTTTCCTGTTAATGGTTCTTGAGTATAAACATCCCCATTTAATGGCGTTGGCTCCTCATTTAAACCAATACCCAAACGCCCTTCTAGTGCAAAATATGGTGAAAACTGATAACCTACTTGAGTATAAATCGTTGTAAACTGCAGGCTATACCCTTCGTAAACATCGAATTCGGTAGAGCCTAAACCGAGCCCTTGATAAGGTCCATTCACTCGCATTATCTCAGCGTTACTCGCAACTGAGTACCCTCCCAAAATTATTGCGCTTACGCTTAGGGATACAAGCCATTTTAATTTCATAATTATTCCTTTAGTTTAGTATCTGGTGATATTTTAAATACCTTCTATAAACGCCTAAACGCTCAATATAAAAATTCAAGTTGTGTTACAACAAAAGTGAAACCAAATTGCAGCTCTAAAATTAAGATGTGCGCTTTCAAGAAAACGCAAATCAAGTTAGAGTTAAACTTATTCATTATATTTTTCTTCTAAACAACTGTTAACACTATGCAGTTATTTAAATACCCATACAATTGATCAATACAATATAAAACAATTTACTACACTTTCTTACAGCCTACTTATTTTTGAAAAACTACGCCATTCGTTGACTGTTTCACCTGAGAGCCACTACAATACAACATTGAAATTTTTATTATTATTTGAAGGCTCCTTTAATGGTTTTACCTGATAAATTTATATTCTCGATGAGTCGAGTATCTAAGGTTGTGCCACCTAAGCGCACTATCTTAAAGGATATTTCGTTGCACTTTTTTCCTGGCGCTAAAATTGGTGTGCTTGGTTTAAACGGTTCTGGTAAATCTACGTTACTACGCATTATGGCCGGTGTTGACCAAGATTTTGAAGGTGAAGCACATCCTCAGCCTGGTACAAAAATTGGTTACTTGCCGCAAGAGCCAGTACTGGACGGAAGCAAAACAGTGCGCGAAATTGTCGAAGAAGCTGTTGGCGAAGTTAAACACGCACTTAAACGCCTTGACGAAGTGTATAACGAATACGCCATGGAAGGTGCTGACTTTGATGCACTTGCAAAAGAGCAAGGCGAGCTTGAAGCGGTTATTCAGGCGCACGATGGTCACAACATTGATAACGTTTTAGAGCGTGCTGCTGATGCACTTCGCCTACCAGAATGGGATGCTAAAATTGAGCACCTTTCAGGTGGTGAGCGTCGTCGTGTTGCTATATGTCGATTATTACTTGAAAAACCAGACATGCTTATTCTCGATGAACCAACTAACCACTTGGATGCTGAGTCGGTTGCATGGTTAGAGCGCTTCTTACACGATTACGAAGGCACTGTTGTGGCAGTAACGCATGACCGTTACTTCCTTGATAATGTAGCTGGCTGGATATTAGAGCTTGACCGTGGTGAAGGTATTCCATGGGAAGGTAATTACTCTTCTTGGCTTGAACAAAAAGATGCGCGCTTACAGCAAGAACAAAAATCTGAAAAAGCACGTCAAAAATCAATTGCGCAAGAACTTGAATGGGTTCGTTCAAACCCTAAAGGTCGTCAAGCTAAGTCAAAAGCACGTATGGCTCAGTTTACTGAAATGCAGCAGTCTGATTACCAAAAGCGTAACGAAACTAACGAAATGTTTATTCCACCTGGCCCACGTTTAGGCGACCAAGTGCTTGAAGTAACTAATCTTCGTAAGAGTTTTGGCGATCGCGTTTTAATTGACGATTTAAGCTTTAGCATGCCAAAAGGTGCCATTGTGGGCATTATTGGTGCGAATGGCGCGGGTAAATCAACGCTGTTTAAAATGATAAGCGGTGAGCAAGAACAAGACAGCGGTAGTATCAGCGTTGGTGAAACAGTACACCTAGCTACTGTTGATCAGTTCCGCGACGGTATGGATGAAAGCAAAACTGTTTTCCAAGAAATATCAGACGGTCAAGACGTATTAAAAATTGGTAACTTTGAGTTTCCAAGCCGAGCGTATGTAAGTCGCTTTAACTTTAAAGGTAACGATCAGCAAAAGTTTGTTAAAGACCTATCAGGTGGTGAGCGTAACCGTTTACACCTTGCTAAGTTATTAAAAGCTGGCGGCAATGTGTTACTACTCGATGAGCCAACCAATGACTTGGACGTTGAAACACTACGCGCACTAGAGAACGCTATTTTAGAGTTCCCTGGTTGTGTAATGTGTATCTCGCATGACCGTTGGTTCCTTGACCGTATTGCTACGCACATTTTAGATTACCGCGACGAAGGTCAAATTAACTTCTTTGATGGTAACTATACTGAATACGAAGAGTGGCTTAAAAAGACACTCGGTGCGGCAGCAGCTCAACCTAAACGTATTAAGTACAAAAAAATTGGCTAATCTTCACTGAAGCTAATTTATTACAGTAACACTAAGCCCTGCATTTATACGGGGCTTTTTTATGCCACCAGCATTCTAAGCACTTATTTTCTAGCATGTAGAGAATTACCCGCTATGATTAATTTATTATAAAAACAATAAGGCTAAATTAGGATATGCAAAATCGTCGTCAGTTTTCTCGTGTATTATTTTCAACCGATGCACAGGTAATTTTTAATGATCATCAATACCCATGTAAATTGCTTGATATATCTCTACATGGCGCATTGATTAACAAATGCGATGCTTTGACAGGCTGCACCAATAACGATGCAATACTGCGTTTTACACTCCCTCAAAGCGACATAGAAATAAAAATGGAAGTAGTTGTGTGTCATATAGAAGCAGATCACATCGGTTTAAAGTGCCGTCATATTGATATAGATAGCATTACTTATCTAAAGCGATTAATTGAATTAAATTTAGCCGATGACGAGCTGCTGCATCGCGAACTCACTATGCTGATTCACGACGCACAATAATAGACTCATTTAGATTAGTTGATTACCATAGGGCAAATTTTTCAACGTGTGAATACATGACTTTAAATCCACATTTACCTTTGGTGTATCATCCTAACTATTCGTTTAGCTTTGATCCAAAGCATCGTTTTGCAATGAGTAAGTTTGCACATTTATATCAGCATGTTGAAGAGCTTGGTTTGATTGGCGATAACCTAGTTGAGCCAATATTAGGCACGCCAGCGCCACTTGAGCTAATACACTGCGAAAATTACATACACGATTTGTGGAACAACCGCTTAGATGAAAAAGCCATGCGCCGCATTGGCCTACCTTGGTCAAAAAAGCTCATGGCGCGCACATTTACAGCCCCTCAAGGCACATTACAAACGGCTCGTTTAGCGCTAAAACATGGCATAGCATGTCACCTTGCTGGTGGGACACACCACGCACATACCGATTTTGGCTCAGGCTACTGCATGGTTAACGACCTTGCCTTTACCACGCAAACTTTAATTGAATCGGGTGAAGTAACTAACGTACTTATTTTTGATTTAGACGTGCACCAAGGTGATGGCACTGCGGCCATGTTACAGCATCAGGCATACGCTTATACTTGTTCTATCCATTGTGAAAAAAATTTTCCGTTTAGAAAATCTGCTAGCGATTTAGACATTGGCTTAACCGACAATATGAAAGACGACGAATACCTCGCTATAGTGGATGAAACCTTAAGTTACTTACTCAAAGAGTTAAATCCGAGCTTGGTACTTTACGATGCTGGCGTTGATATTTGGCAAGGCGATGGTTTGGGTAAATTAGACATTAGCTGGGATGGTATAATTAAACGCGACCATTTAGTGTTAAAACGCTGCCTTGAACACAGCATACCCGTTGCTACAGTAATAGGTGGAGGTTATGATAAAGACCATCTTCGTCTTGCTAAACGCCACGCTATTGTTGTTGAGCAAGCCGCTCGCTTTTAGTGTGAAATAAAAATGTTAAATTCTCGTTCTTATTTAATACATACAATAAAAACGAAAATACTATGAAACAGTTATTTATCGCCATCACACTCATTTTGTTAAGCTTTACAGCACATGCGCAACAGGAAATAACAAATACCATCCACCCTAAATTACCTACATTAAATTTACAAATGGCCGACGGTTCTATAATTAATACCCACGATTTACTAGGCCAGCCTTATATTTTACATTTTTGGGCCACTTGGTGCCCATACTGTAAAAAGCTGCAACCGGCACTTCAAAAAATTGATGATATGGGCTTAAAGGTCATTGCAGTTAGTTTTAAAGAAGATGAAGATGCTGCTCCCGCCAAAGCTCTTAGCGACAGAGGTTATACTTTTAAAACAGCAATAAAGGCTGATGCGATAGCTAAAAAGTTAGGGATCAGAGGTACGCCTACTACATTATTTATAAATAAACAGGGCGATGTGATTTGGCTCACTAACACCTCAAATTCAGAAGATGCAAACTTGCATTTAAATGCACGTACGTTACTTCACTCTATGGAACTAAAAACAGAGTAATTTACTGCGTTTTTAGCTGACTTGGCGTTAAACCTGTCCAACGCTTAAAAGCACGCCGAAAATTTGGGATGTCATAAAATGCTAGACGCTCAGCAACTTGTTCATTACATTTAGCACGTAAGGTAAGTAGGTAAATTGCTTTGTGTTTGTTTTGCTCGTCAATTAGCGCTGAAAAGCCTACTCCGTTAATTTTCAGTTTTCGTTTAAATGTAGCTGAACTCATAGCAAAGTGCTTTGCGGTACACTCTAAATTAGCACTTGGGTGAGAGTATAAATACCTACAAACAGCTTCAATAAAAGTCATGCTAACTAAATTTTTATTATGTAATTGAGACTGCGCTTGCATAAATCGTAATTGACTAGCGCACGGGTTCTTAGCCCTTAACATGGCTTTATTTAATACCCAGCGAGTACATGGCCTATCAAAACTTATCTTTAGCCCTAAATTTTGTTCGTACTCTTGAATATGCCGAGGGCGCTTAAAAGCAAAGTCAAACTGACAATGCGGGTAACTTTCGCTTACTCGTTTGAGTAAACTATAAAAAGCGGTGCTGTATATTTCTAATACGTAGTGGTGCAGCTCTTCATTGAGTCCATGAGCAGGTTGTAAATAAATATAATATTGCCCGCTTTTAATGTATGTTTGGCTAAATAATAAAGGCGCTAACTGCATTCTTAAATGCGCTAATTGCTTTAGTACTTGCCCTAAATCAGCACTGTACATAAGCGCTTGTACTTCAACTCGCGTATCATTTATTAGTTGGCTACCAAGTAAAAAACCACTGTCGGTACTTTTCATTAACAGTTTAAATTGTGCTAGTAAACGCACCTGCTGAGATAAACTAAACGCATGTTGAAAGTTAAATAAATCTTGCTCAAATATTCCCGTACCACGCAGTAGTTTATGAAGTTCAATACCTCGACTTTGTGTTAATTCAACAATCGCAATTATAAGCCCTTGTGCACTTACAAACTTATCATCTTGATTAACAAAGGTGTGCACGTTGCGCTACTTTTTGTTGGTGCTTTTTTTGTTGTAACTGGCTATGCAATTGGCTTGTTAATGTACCTGTATAATTACGTTCATTACCTTGAATTAGAGCAGTTGTTACATGCTGAAACTTTGCTTTTTTTGAGCCTTCCACTTTAAATGCGCAATACCTCAATGCCCCTTTAATTTGCATCATAAGCTCTTTTGCTTGTTGTTCTGTGGTTTCTGGCATTAACACCATAAAGCAGTCTCCTGCATACCTGCACACAACATCACTTAGCCGGCAGTTCATTAGCAATAACTCGCTCACCTCACGCAGTAACCTATCGCCTTCTTTAAAACCAAATTCGCTATTAAAATGCGAGAAGTCGCGTATATCAATAGCACCGATCCACAAAGGCTGTGTGCTTAAAAGCTGATTTTTTATGGCTAAATCTAAGTACTGCGCTTTATAAAGCCCTGTTACAGAACAAACTTTACTGTGTTCACGCAAGTTAGCTTCACGGCGGCGTAATTGGCGATTTAATACATATTGCTCTTGATGCCAATAATACAACCCCAAGCTAGTTAGTAGCATGCCTACAGGGGCTGGTAATGACTCAATCCAACTTAGCCATTTGTGTGCTGGGTGCATTAACCACTCATCGAGTAAATCTAAAGTAGCTGAGAACATAAACAACCCTACGCCAATCACTAAATAAGTTGTTACTTTACTGGGGGGCCTTGAAATTAATAACACCGTGATCCATACCAGAGCCATGAGTACAATACCGCCCTCGCCCATAATATCTAGCCATTGAATATCAGCATACGTTTTAAGTACACCTAGGTAAGCGCTTAAAAAGCAGGCACTGAAAAACATCGCAATAATACAATTAACTAATAATCGGTGGCTGGTAAATGGGTTAAATCTCATTAATTATATCTTCTCTTTGTAGAGCCTATTTTTATGCTAACTCATATCTATATTTGCCAGCAGGGTCATATTAGCTCAACTATATGACAGCAAGATGATCACCATTTTCAAAACCATCTTACACCACACAAAAAACCTCACTTTATAAGGAGTGCTAGTAGCTCATAAAGCCTTTCATAACAGTAAAACACAGCTCACAGTATATGTTTAAAGTAACCCCTGTCACATTTACGTCATAAAATAACTTTAGTTTGCTCGTCATGCCAAAAATCAATGCAGATTTTAACGTTAACAATAAATTAGATATTTCTATATTAGAATCAGAAGCAACTTGAAAGACGGATTTAGACTAGGGGCGAAGCAGCTTTGCTCAGCTTTTACTAAACCTTCTAGGTTACAAGCCTCGCACCGCGATTAAATAGACCATAGATAGAATAAATTTCAATCAAAAAGGTCAGCTGGCCCAAAATCTATAAAGCATGATTTTTAATAAAGAAAAGCTATTTATTACAACACTCGCTTCATGATTTTTTAGAAGAGACTGAGAAAATATAACGCTGTGTTCAGTAAAGGAACCATTATGAATTTTAGATTAAATAAAACACTTAGCTTACTTGCTAGCTGTTTAATGATTAGTGCCATAACCGCCTGTAGTAACGGTGCTGTAAGTGAGAATATAAGCATTGAGAAGCAAATAGTTAGCACTGTAGAGCTTGGTCCAAATCAAAATATGCAAGGCTCACAAGGCGCGTGGCTAAGCAATAATAATTGGTTATTAGCAAGTGAAAGCAAAGGGCTAGTACTTGTAAATAGCCAAACAGATACAAACCAAATAATTGCGCCCGGAAATTTTGAATCTCTTTCAGTTAGGGCTTTATCAAGCAACGCTTTTTTAGTGGCGAGTATTGATAACAACCAAGACAATGTAGCTATTTTTAAACTTCAACATGTAAATAAAACATGGCAGTTATCTGAGCTAACCCGAATCATATCACCACAGGCTCAGCCCGACACAGTTTGTTTATTTGCTAATAATATCACGCAGACAGTTACTGCATTTATAGCCGATGTTCGCGGCTTAATTACCGAAACGGCTATTTTTGATACAGCTAAAAATCAGCCCGTCAATGTCAGTATACGAGAATTCCCTGGCGTAAGTGAAGCTGCGGGTTGTGCTGTAAGTGATATTACAAGCACGTTGTTTATTAGCGAATCCAACGTGGGGATTTGGGCTATAAATGCAAATGCTGAATCGCAAGCTGATAAAAAACCAATTGCGCTTGTTGCACCCTTTGGCGAACTAAAAAATGAACTTGGCGCTCTCTTTGCCTCAAGTGATGGCATGATATGGTTTACAAGCACTGAAAATAGCCTCCTATATGCTTATAACCCAATTAGTAATAAATTAAAACACTGGAGGTTAAATACTAATTTAAACCCTGAATCAGCCGCTATCAAGTACACCAGTAATAATACAGCGACTGCGGTTATTTATAATGATACGACTGGGGCTTATATGCAAAGCCAACTATCCGTGAAAAAAATAGCGGTTCAAAAAAATAGGCAAAACATAACGCAAATACATGCAAATGCACAAACTACACCTGTAAACGCATTTGGTGATGCCGCCGACGATCCTGCTATTTGGGTAAACCCTAGTGATGCTGAAAACAGCCTTATTTTAGGCACTGATAAACGTCGTGGACTAATGGTATATAGCCTAAATGGCAAGCTTGAACAGTCACTTGAAGTTGGTCGTTTAAATAACGTGGACCTACGACAAAATAGCACCATTAAAAACAGTACCAATACATTAATAACAGCCAGTAATCGAACACTTAACGGTATTAGTGTATTTACAGTACAAGCTAATAATAATGTGAAGTACATTGCTGATATTCCTACCAATCTTGATGAAATTTATGGCTTATGTATGTACTCGTCAAATACGGGGAACTATGTTTTTGTAAATGATAAATCGGGGCTGTATCAGCAATATAAAATCAGTGAGAATAACGAAAAAATAACAGGCAAACTTGTTCGCGAGTTTAACCTTCCAAGCCAGCCAGAAGGCTGTAGTGCAGATGATGAACTAGGACAATTATTTGTAGGCGAAGAAGATGCCGGTATTTGGTTTATAGGTGCGGAGCCAAGCACCGGAACAACACCTATCATGCTACAACACATTAATAAGCAATTAGTTGATGATGTAGAAGGGATGGAAATTTATCATGCAGATAACGCACGTTATTTAGTTGTTTCAAGTCAAGGCGATAATAGCTATGTGTTATACGAAATAGGTAATATAACTCAAAACACTGAAGTGCCATCACTCAAATTTAGTGGTAAATTTAGCGTTATTGCTGATTTAAACTCAGGTATTGATGGCACATCAGAAACCGATGGACTAACTGTTACAGCAAAACCTTTACCAGGTTACCCTGAGGGTATTTTAATAGTACAAGATGGTTATAATCGAATGCCGCAGCAACCACAAAACTTTAAAATAATTGATTGGCGAGAAGTTAAAAAAGCCATCAGATAATACGCGCTACCTAATCATTTTATAAAGGCTCACTTGAGCCTTTAAATTGATCTTGTAATTAGATAAATATTACATACATTTTTATACTACAATTTAAACTCATAAATTAATTGAGATTATTATGCGCCTACTACTTACTTTATTACTAATTACTATAAGTGGCTTTGTAACAGCGGAAGAAGAGAAAAAAGTAGAACTCCCCCCTGTCGATCCTGCTTATAAAGCTAAACATCCAATGGTGTTAGTTAATAAAGGCTCGTCTATCATCGCGATGAATTTGCCTACCTATAATTCACCTCATGATGTACAAGTTGTTTATAAAATAGGTAACCCCGATGTGGCGTTTTTAGGCTTTGTCAGAAATGCTGAATTAATCACCGTAAAACCACAAGCATTTAATATTCAACATTTAATGCGTGGTGAAGAAATTACGATTATTGCCGATATTTTTGAAGGCGATTACCAACAAGGTGGTAGTTTAATTTACTCACAAAAAGAACTTGTACTAGGTAAACAGTTGTATGCCAGAGAACTAAAGGGGTTAAGTGAATCATCACAATGGCAAGACTACGACATAATTAACCTAGGCGGCACTGAGCGTATTTATATTCATAAAATTCAACAAGCGCCGAGCTATAACCATCTTATTTTTGTCGATTTAGTTAATGCGTGTATGCAAAAGTTCCGCACCTCAAAACGAGTTCCACCTGTAAATGAGCTTACCTATAAATTTGTTAATTGCGGGACACTCAAACCACTTTACTACAATGCAAATGATTTTAAAAAATAGTTACTTATAATCAGTTATAAGCTTAAGCCCCTGCTGCATAGCATCGATTGATTGCCCTGCAAAACCTAAACGAACATGGCTAGGTTGCTCGGGCATTAAACTTCTTACTGAATTAGCAAAATAAAATTCAAATTCTGCTTGTAAATACACGCCTTTACTTTGCATTGCTTGTTTTATATTACTCGTATTTTTATTTAAGTTAACCCACATTGCCATGCCGCCATCAGGCTTTTTATACTCTATTGGTAAACCCTGTGATTGCAGTAACGTTAACGTATTGCCCATTGCTTCATAACGTTGTTTATAGTGCTTAGTCATGCGTTTTAAGTGGCGTTCAAACCCGCCCTCTTGCATAAAATGCGCTACAGCTAACTGCATAACAACATCATTTTTATGATTTACTAACTGCTTCCATGCGATTAACTGTGTTAATACTTCAGGGGCTGCGCAAATGTAGCCAATTCTAGCGCCTGAGAACATAATTTTAGAAAATGTAGATAAGTAAATAATAATCCCAGCGGGATCGTTCCCAGCCATAGGTTGTAATGGCTGACAGCGATAGTGAAATTCGTGATCGTAATCATCCTCTATAATCATTACGCCATACTCATAACATAATTGATAAATTTGCATGCGCCGTGTGGGCGAAAGCGTAACGGTGGTTGGATATTGATGCAGCGGCGTTAAGTACAACATTTTTATTGGATATCGTTTAAGTTGCGCTTTTAAATCATCTACACACAACCCATATTCGTCTTGTTTTATATCTATTAATTGCGCACCACAAGCTGCAAACGCTTTACGTGCTGGCGGATAACCTAAGGTTTCGGCAGCGACAAAATCGCTTTTATTTATAAACGCCTTTGAAATTAAAAATAAAGCTTCTTGTGAGCCATTACATACAAGCAAGTCTGATACTTTTAAACTTCTAGTTTTATGTAGATAATTGCCTATCTGAGTTTTTAGCTCACTCACTCCACTTATATCGCCATAATGAAGTTTACTGGTGTCTAAATGATTAAATACATGGCTCATAGAGCGTTTAAATTCTTTATAGGGAAAACTATTTAAATCAGGAAGTCCACCTGCGAAATTATATACGTAGTCTTTTAAATTCATTGTCGGAATAGGCACGGCTAACTCTGTAGCAAATTTATAAGGTTTTGGTGTTAAAACTGGCGTGTGCTCACAGTTAGCACTGCTTTGAATTGGCAGTGTTTGAGTGACGCTATACCCAGAGCGTTCATGGGACTCTAGCCATCCTTCGGCTACGAGTAACTGCAATGCGTTCATTATTGTATGGCGATTTAACTGATACGTTTGCGCCATAACTCGAGCAGAACTAAGTTTTGTAGCAGGTGCAATATCTCCCTTTACGATAGAACCGCGCAGAGCATCTGCAACTTGTAAGTACTTAGCTTTGTTTGAGTTATTAAATTCAATATTAAGCGGTTGCATGTTATCCCTTTATAACTGGTATAGCTAAAAAGCCAATTCTGGTTGTTTTTACCAAACCAAATTAGCGTACATTTGTTGCTCGAAAATAGCAAAGCTTAGAGGCAATATGTTTACTCAACAGATGCATAAAACAAATAAGGTCATACTAGAGCCATTAAATTATGAGCATTTAAAAGGCTTATATAAAGCTGGGCAACATCCAAAAATATGGGAATGGGTATTAAGCAACTATACAAAAACACCCGAACAGTTAAAGGAATGGTTTACCACAAGTGCACAATTTAATAAAAAAGAACAAATTGTATTTGCCATAATAGACATAGCCAGCAAAGAGGTTGTAGGCACTACACGACTATTTAGATTAGATGCACATAACTTAAGTGCTGAAATTGGTCATACATTTATAAGCCATCACTGGCAGCAAACTTATATTAATACTCACACTAAATATTTACTGCTTAGCCATGCTTTTGACGCGTTGAATTTAGTGCGAATAACATTTAATACTCACGAACAAAATCAAAAATCTCGAAATGCAATTACTCGACTAGGCGCCCGATTTGAAGGTGTAGCTTATAAAGACAGGCTCCTTAGTGATGGGAGTTACAGAAGCACTGCAAAATTTAGCATTATTGACGAGCATTGGCAGAGTATTAAATTACAGTTAGAGGAGAAGCTTTAATGTACCCACCCACACATTTTCAAGAACATAATATTGAACGTTTGCAGGCTTTAGTAAAGCAATTTCCACTTGCAACTATTTTAATGCCCTGCTCGCAAAGTGACTTAAATAATATATGCCAAGTACCTGTATTATATGAGCTCTCACGTAATGTATTTATTGCTCACGTAGCAAAACATAACCCGCTAACGCAATGTGATAAACAGTCAGTAAAATTACTCTTTAGTGGCGATAACTGTTATCTATCTCCCTCGTATAGTAATAATAAAACACTGCCGAGCTGGCTTTACTCATCAGTACAAGTAACCGCAAAAGTAGATATTATTAAAAGCGACATTGAGAAAGAAAAAATAATGCGGCAATTAACGAGCTATTTTGAGCAAGGCTTTACGCCAATGTGGAGTATTGATGAGGTGCCAAAAAATCACCGTGAAGCTATGTATCAACAACTTAGTTTTATAACGTTTACTCCTATTAACTGGCAAGGAAACTTTAAATTAAATCAAAACAAACCAGTCGATGTAAGAGCAGCTATAAAAAACAGCTTAGCACGTGAAAATAAAGGTAGTATTGCAGCGTTATTTAACTAGCAAAAAGCCTTGCTCGCACTCTAATAATTCTTGTTAGGGGCCATTAAAGAGCCCCTTGATTAAAAATCAAACTCAGAAAATTCAAGTAATCTCAGCTGAAATAAGGTTAACTTAAAATTATAATTTACATATCAATTAACCTTTAAACCCGAACTTAATCTAAATAATGAATAGTTAAATAACCCAATTATTAGCAATAGCATTTATTACTCAGGGCCAGACTCTCCATTCAATAGTGGCATTTGATAAGCATCATCCAATTGATAAATATACATACTCACATCAGTAAACACACTATTTCCAGTATCTCTTTGAGGATCAGTTGCAGACTGTGCAGCGTAAACATTGTTGCTCGCTTTCATATAGCCTGACACATTCCAATGTGGTCTTCTGCTATCATCAAAATAATTAGATTCAATAAGTGCTTGCGCCTCATTTGTCGTATTAATCGCGAAATAAGTAATTTCGAGCCAATAATTATTATATAAATGGGCACGTGTTTTACTGCCATCTAATTTAGGATTTCGCCCTGCAGTGTAATTCCAAAAGTTATGATGAAATGTAACTTCTGAATCAGTGACCGCATTAGTATACCAATGCTGGTTACCACATACGAATGGGTTATAGCCGTCAAATTCATTGTGACTTAGCGTAATATTTTTACTGTTTTTGATATCGACATAACCATCAGAAATATTAGAAAAATTAACATGGTCAATAACTATATGGCTTGAACTATTCAAACTGATGCCGTCTCCCCCCTCAACCAAATGAGGATTGATATTGTCAATATTGAGGTTTTTAACAATAATGTTTTTGCTATTGCTTAGATCTAATGTCGCGCCAATAATTTTAGCATTGTCACCTAAACCGATTAGGGTTTTATTTGATTTAACACTAATGGAAATATCATTACGTACCTTGTTTACGGTCGTATTTGTTGTACCACCTAATGATGTACAACTTTGCCCCGAATTAGGTATACGATAAAATATTTCTCCTGGATCCTGATACTCAGGACACTCAATAGCACATGCTGCTACGGTTGAACCGCCGGTACGACAATCAATGTGTGTATTATTTGGAATTTGGATAATTGTTGTGTTTGACGATACCAATGCTGATTTTAATGCACTACAGCTTGTTACCGTTATTGAAGACCCTCCTGCGCCTCCTGTCGTTGTTGCTAAACCATCACTGCCAGGAAGTGATGCAAAGCCCGTTACATCAATATTTGAATCGTTCGCGCTATCGCAGCTTCCATTGACTGGGTTTAAGTACCAACGTTGTGAACTAACATTTAAATCATCATTTTGATAAATATTTGCCCCATTATCACTCCCCGCAACCGTAATTGCCTTATCACTAAAAGCGGAACGAATACTAAATGCCCCCGTAGAATCTTGTAACAATCGCCATTGTTGATTTGATTGCCCAGACGCTGCCCACTGAATAATATTGCCACCATTAGCTTGAGAGCGCTCTGATACATCCAAAAACAAGTCACTATGTGAAGCTTTAATTGTCCAAAAACCATTTCCTAAATCATTAAAGATAAATTGCTGATTTGTTCCGCTATTTTTTGCATAAGAGATGATATTAGCACCAGACTCTCTTGATTTTTTATCAACATCAATCGCTTTATCTGAACTAAAGTTAACAATTTGATACCGTTGATTATTTTTTGGTAGAGCTTTACAGTTTTCTGCTTTTGCCTGTGTTGATATTAAATTTAACAACATCATCGAAAGTGCAATTTTACTTACATTTTTTATATTCAAGAATTTCATAATTTTCCTCATACTTTTTGATATAAACGAAAACTTAGGCAAAGCAAGAAAATAAAAAAACAATGCCACCGGTAGCATAATTACACAACAAAACCAAACGTCAACATTTTATTAACATTCACTGTCGTTATATTTTTTAAAGTTAGGTTTAAATAGTCAATCTGTACCCAACTATTTTAAACGCTCTTCTTAAATGCGAGTTCTTCCGAGCGTGTGTTTTATTTATTCAAACTACGAGGGTCGTATTATTTAAAATGGTCTTGAAATCGACTTAAGGTGATACTTGCTCTTAAATTGAAATGATTGAAATAAAGTTCTAGCAAGTTTATTACTAATTACGCCTATAAAAACATGCTATAAATATAAAAAAAGGCCCTTTCGAGCCTTTGGATTAACTTTGGAATAGTTAAAAATTTTTAAATTAGGTAAGCGTTAATAGCTGTGGAGCAACGCTATGATAGTCAACAGCCATAGCAATACTTAACGCTGTAATATTAATAATTGAAAATGCGAACACTTTACGTGCCCAACTGCTCATATCAATATTACGACGATAACCACGTAGTGCCATTAGCAACCACCAAAAGCTGGTAATACAAGCAACAGCCATAAAAGCAGCACCTGTGTAGCCAGTAATTGGCAGTAACATCACCACTAAGGCGTATACAGCAATATAAAGCACAATGTGGCGTTTTGCTTTGTCGATACCTTGCGCTACTGGTAATACAGGAATACCTGCCGCTTGGTAATCTTTAAAGCGAAAAATAGCGATGGCGTAAGAGTGCGGCATTTGCCACAAGCTAAACATGACTAGCAGTATTAATGCGCCCATATCGAACTGCCCTGTTACGGCGCAGTAACCAACTACTGGCGGTACAGCGCCAGAAAGACTACCTACAAAAGTGCCATAAACAGAGTTGCGTTTCATGTAGAGGCTATAAACCCCTACATAAATTACGTAGCCAAAGGCTGCAAAAAATACCGCGGCTTGAGTGGTGTAGGCGATAAGTAAACCAAAGCCCACAACACCCAATAAAATACCGTGACTAAGTGCAGCAAAGGCCGACATTTCGCCTGTTACTGTTACTCGCGTACGAGTACGCGCCATGGCCACATCTATGTCTCTATCTATAACATTGTTGATAGCACAACCTGATGCAACCACTAGCGACAAACCAATTAATGTGGCAATCATTAAGCATGGGTCTATATCACCGCGCGAGGCAAGTAAAAACCCACCCGCTACGCTGATCAAATTGCCCATAATAATACCCGGCTTTGTCACTGATAAATAACGACGAAACATCTTCAACTCCTAGTACATCATCATTGCGTTAGATTCATAAATGATCCAAACAGATAACCCAACAACCATTACGATGATCAGAGCACTGAATAGGAATGAGAAAGTACTTGCACGGCCATCTTCGGTGGTAAAATTAAGGTGTAAAAAGTATTTTAAATGCACCCAAATTTGTACGATTGCTAAAGTAACAATGCTCCAAAGCGTTGTTGCTTTTGAGAAGTCACCTTCCATTACCATGTAAAACGGTATAGCAGTTAAAATTACCGATAGCACAAAGCCAATTAAGTAAGTTTTAACACTGCCATGAGATTCATCATGATGATCACTTTGCGTTTGCTTTAACGCGTGCGTTTCGCTGTGGCTCATTACATTGCTCCCATTAAATAAACAACGGTAAATACACAAATCCAGACAATGTCTAAGAAGTGCCAAAATAGGCTTAAGCAGCTTAAACGCGTTACGGTTGCTTTACCTAAACCACGTTTAGCAACTTCAATCATCATTATGGTCATCCAAATTAGACCCGCAGTTACATGTAAACCATGTAAGCCAACTAATGAGAAAAACGATGTTAAAAAGGCACTTTGTTGTGGACCATTGCCATGCACAATTAGGTGATGAAATTCGTATACTTCCATACCAATAAACACAGCACCTAAACAAAACGTAACAAATAACCAAGTCAGTGTTAGTGCCTTTTTTTGCCCTTGAGCGGCAATCATGGCAAAGCCAAAGGTAATACTACTAATCAGTAGTGCTGCAGTTTCTACTGCTACAAAGTCGAGTTCAAAAATATCTTTACCCGATACACCACCCGCTGTGTTCATAAATAACACAGCGTAAGTGGCAAAAAACGAGGCAAACAGTAGGCAATCGGTCATTAGGTATAACCAAAAGCCGAATATGGTGTCACCCGAAGTATCGTGGTGTTCATGCGCGAGGGCATGATCATCATGCGATACTGATTCTAAATTTGCAGAAAGTGTACTCACGCTTTTAACTCCTTAATGCCACTTGAATTATACGCAGCTTCAGTGCGTGCAATTTCATCAGGTTGAATATAGTAATCAACATTGCTGGTGTAACAACGTTTGATAAATATGGCAATCCCGCCCACTAGACCAACAACAGCTAACCACCAAATATGCCAAATCATTGCAAAACAAAATACTGTTAAGCTTGCTGCCATGAACACGCCAGCTGATGTGTTTTTAGGCATATGAATAGGGCTGTAATTTGCTTTATCTTGATATGCTTGGCCTTTTTCTTTCATGTCGGTCCATGCATCAATATCATCAATATGTGGAATTGTTGCAAAGTTATAAATTTGCGGAGGTGAACTTGTAGCCCACTCAAGTGTGTGGCCGTTCCACGGATCGCCTGTTGTATCGTCAAGCGCTTCACGGTCTCTAAAGCTCACATATAGTTGAATAACTTGGCTAATAATACCAAACATAATAATTACAGCACCGCCTGCGGCAATGTATAACCATATGTTCCAATCTGGGTTGTTAGTGTGGTTTAAACGACGTGTCATACCTAAGAAACCAAGTACGTACAACGGCATAAATGCAACGAAGAAACCGATAATCCAACACCAAAATGATGCTTTGCCCCATTTTTCGTTAAGTTTAAAGCCCATTGCTTTAGGGAACCAAAATACAAAACCAGCAAGGTAGCCAAATACAGCACCACCAATAATGGTGTTATGAAAATGTGCAATTAAGAATAAGCTGTTATGCAGTACGTAATCAGCACCAGGAATGGCAAGTAATACACCGGTCATACCGCCTACTGTAAAAGTAACCATAAAGCCAAGTGTCCAAAGTACCGGTACGCTAATACGTAAACGACCTCTGTAAATAGTAAATAACCAGTTAAACAACTTAACCCCAGTTGGTACGGCAATAACCATGGTCATTACCCCAAAGAACGCGTTAACATTAGCACTTGAGCCCATAGTAAAGAAGTGATGTAACCAAACAATAAAGCCTAAAATTGAGATTGCACCGCTGGCGTAAACCATCGACTTGTAACCAAATAGACGCTTACCTGCAAAGGTCGAAATAATTTCAGAAAAAATACCAAACGCTGGTAATACTAATATGTATACCTCAGGATGACCCCATGCCCAAAACAGGTTGATGTACATCATGGCGTTACCGCCCAATTCATTGGTAAAGAAGTGAAAGTCGAGATAACGGTCAAGCGTTAGCATTGCAAGTACAGCCGTTAAAATTGGGAATGATGCTGCAATTAAGATGTTTGCCCATGTACATGTCCATGTGAAAATTGGCATTTTCATTAGGGTCATACCTGGTGCACGCATTTTAAACACAGTTGCTAAAAAGTTTACGGCTGTTAGTAGTGTACCGAGCCCGGATATTTGCAAGGCCCAAATATAATAGTCGACCCCCACCCCTGGGCTAAAGGTCAGCTCCGAAAGCGGCGGATAAGCCACCCAACCTGTTTTTGCAAACTCACCAAACACAAGTGATAAGTTAATTAAAATTGCACCACTGGCTGTAAACCAAAAACTTAAATTATTTAAAAATGGAAAAGCAACATCGCGAGCACCAATTTGAAGTGGTAATACAATATTCATCAGACCAATCATAAATGGCATTGCCATAAATATGATCATGATTACGCCGTGGGCAGTAAATATTTGGTCGTAGTGTTCTGGTGGTAAATAACCTGGCGCACCACTGGTAGCAAGTGCCAACTGCGCACGCATCATTATTGCATCAGAAAAACCACGAAACAGCATTATTAGTGCTAAAAGAATATACATTACACCTAAGCGTTTGTGATCAACAGACGTGATCCAGTCGCGCCAAAGCACGCCCCATTTTTTATACTTTGTAATAAGCCCGGCAATAATAAGCCCAGCTATCGCAATAACCGACATCGTGAACACAAGAATTGGCTCATGAAACGGAATTGCGTCGAGTGAAAGATTACCTAATAACGACATTATTATTCCTCGCCTTGGCTGTGAGATGAAGGTATTGAGTGCTCATTTATTTCATGATGCTTTTTACTCATTTGCCCATGTTCGCCCATTGCATGGTGTTTTTTGTTCATATCGCCATGCGCCTGCATATACTTCATAACAATGGTATGAAATAAGCCGTCATCAACTTTTCCGTAATATGCTACTGGGTTATTTTCACTTGCTTTTGCAAGCTCAACATAATTTGCATGAGTCAGGTTATTAGCGCTTGAATTCGCTTTCACATCACTCACCCACTTATCAAAGTCTGCTTGAGTAGGTGTAGCAATGGCATTAAATTTCATGCCAGTGAAACCTGCGCCGCTGTAATTTGCTGAAAAGCCTTTAAACGTACCTGGCTCATTTGCAATTAAGTGAAGCTTGGTTTCCATGCCAGCCATTGAGTATATTTGACTACCCAATTGCGGAATAAAAAATGAATTCATTGTGCTCTGTGAAGTTATTTTATATTCAACAGGTACATTTGCTGGGAACACTAATTCATTAACCGTAGCAATACCTTGCTCAGGATATATAAATAGCCATTTCCAATTTAATGAAACCACTTCAACAGTAAGATGCTTACCTTTACCTTCAATTGGTTTGTAAGGGTCTAGCTCTTGGGTAGACTGCCAGGTAATAACACCTAAAATGATCACAATAACAATAGGAACAGCCCAAACTGCGGCTTCAATTTTATTTGAATGAGCCCATTTTGGAGCGTAAATTTCATGAGTTTGCGTGTCTCTATATTTCCATGCGAAATACAAAGTCATCACAATAACGGGAACGACTACAAGCAACATAAGCACGGTTGCGATGATGATTAAATTTTTCTCATCAATGCCTATCTGCCCTTTTGGATCGAGTATCCCGCCTTTACAGCCTGACAACGCCAGCACTGTACTAGCTAAAGCAATATTACAAAGGTTACGAATTAACAAGGGAGTATCCTACAAACCTAGAGTTTCAATTTGCTGCTTTAAATAAAAAACAAAGCAACGATTTTTCAATAAAAACCCAGGTTAACTAGAATTAAATTATAAAAATAAGGGGGCTATTCAAACCTAAAGCTCATGCCATTAATGACCTAGCAACAAACCCAGCTTTCTAAACGTATTTATATAACGTAATAAAAGTTAACTTGGGTGAGTGGTGGTTGGCTGAAATGTGTTTTAAAAAACACGGAGCTACTTTGTTTTAGCTAACCTTAATTATTTACAGCAAGAACAAATAATTAAAACCAGCAACGAGATGCAGCGTTACAGGCAACCTGTAAAGCTAGGTGGAGCACGACAACCATGTGAAGAGATCACAGGCTGAAGAACTTTAGCCTCGCTAAAAGCAAAGGCTGCTTTACGGAGGATTATGCCAGCACGACGCGCTGGACAAATATGGAACAATAACCAACAAAGGCCAATAAGTAACTGACTTGATATGATCGGATGAGCTAAAAATTGCGCAAGATTAAGTAACAGTGGCTCTACAATAAACCCATCACTTAATAGCGCTTCAAGCTTGAAGACATCCTCTAATGCACCGCTTAGCAACATTACAGTATTAAACACTAATAAAGTTATAGCTACACACACACCCTTGCCTGCTTTGTTCAAGCGTTCACACGTCAGCGGCTCGCCAGAGGCAAGTTCCGTATTTGTATGATGCAACGAAAGTGTGTTCAAAGACATTAACCTACTAAAATGACTATAACAAAATTAGAGTAATACAGTTTGCAATGGAAAAATTTAAAAAACATTGCTGTTGTAAGCCCTAAAGCCAGGTGCTAAATACAATCAAATCCAGCTAGCACATATTTACCTAGCGAAAATTGATCCGTATCAACCAAACTTTCAAAACTTACTGAAAGTTCGAACGTGAGTATAACAAAGAGAATTTTCTGTTCAACTAAAAATCAATTAATTTGAGTTAAGCTTTCGAAGCTATTTTGTTAATAAAAAATAACAATATAAAAAACATTAAGTTAGATTAAATGAAAAACGATTTAAAGAGAAATATTTAATGGAATTATAGGTTTTTAGGAGGGAGTAATAATTGTGTCGCACAAATAAAAACAACTCAAGCTAAGTCACCACCGAACTTGAGTTGCCTTTCACACTGACAACATCTTCACACACAATATAAAGATTCTTGGTTTACATTACGTGGCAATTGAAAGGAAATAAAAACAACCCAAATTCAGTCACCACCGAACTTGAGTTGCCTTTCACACTGACAACATCTTCACACACAATATAAAGATTCTTTTAAGCTAGGCTAAGTTGCCTCAAGCTTATGACTAGAGCCTTGCTCTGTGTCTATGATTAAACTTTAGAGTGTTAGCTCCAATTTGACAAACGAGAAAAATAAACCTAATAGGTGAAAAAAACTAAACTATATACCTTTGTCTAATACATTTAGATTGGATTGCTTTGGAAGCTATGATGTTGAGGCGTTTTACAGACACAAAAAAAGCGCTATAAAGCGCTTTTTAATATTTAAGACAGACTTAAATAATTTGGTTTTCTTTCCAGGCTTGCTCTTTTGCTAAACGGTTTTTGCGTTTATCACATGGATCATCGCAATCACAGGCTTTATCAATACCAACCGAACCTAAACCACCACAGCTGCTTGCCATAGATTTTTTTTGCACGATCATACCAACGGCCATAGCCGAAACTATCAAAATTAGTAAGCCAAAAGTAAGAAGAAAAAGTGACATTGCTTAGCCCCTATTGATCAGCAATAAATTAAGCTCAAAACATTGTTGAGCGACTGCTATTATATACTCAAATAACGTGGAAATAAACAAACCCGCACCATACTATAAATAAGGTTTAAATGCAGGGCTTGAGTAGGTTATTAAACCGTCTTTCGATTTACCTATTAAGTACACGGGTAAATCATGCTGCTCAGCATAAGCTTGCGCTTTATCCATACCCATAACAGTTAATGCTGTCGCAAGACCATCGGCAGTCATAGCACTTGAATGAAGCACGGTTACCGACACTAAGTCGTGCTTAATCGGCATGCCGGTCACGGGATCAATTAAGTGAGTATAAATTTCACCATCCATTTCATAAAAAATACGATAATCACCCGATGTAGCAATACCATTTGTACCTGGCGACAAAATACGGTGTACTTTACGCTCTCCAGGTTGTGCGTCTGGTTGCTCTATAGCAATTACCCAATCTTTATTATTTGGCTTCTCGCCTGCAATTCGTAGCTCACCGCCAATTTCAACCATGTAGTTGGTAATATTGTGGCTTTCTAATAACTGCGCCACCTTATCAATACCGTAGCCTTTAGCCGTTGCCGAAAACGATAACTCCAAGCCTGCCACTTTTTTAGCCAAACCTTGAGCTGTTAGCGTAAGCTTATCAACGCCTATATTTTTAATCATACTTACAAGCTCTTCATCGCTAGGACGATTAGTTGGCTTTTTATCTGGGCCAAACCCCCATAAATCAATTAAAGGCCCCATAGTTACATCGAGTGTTTTAGTCGATTCACCTAAGCGAATAGACTCGCTTATAACAGCCCTAAAATCTTCACTAATCGGCATAACCTGATTTGCTGGTAATCTGTTGAATGTATTTATCTCAGAGTCTTCTATGTAAGTAGACATAGACTGATTAACATCTTTTAAAACAGCGTCTATTTGCGACTGTAACTGTGAGGCAGACAGCTGAACTTGCTCATCATAGTACTTAATATGATAAGTAGTGCCCATAGTCTTACCTTCTAAAAAGGTCTCTTTTGACTCTGGCTTTTCACCACAACCAGACAATAATAAAGTCAGCGTAATTAGCAAAAAGGCCATTATGCCTTGTGAAGTACTTACTCGATTCATAACTGTTCTACTTAATAGATTGATAAAATTAAAGAATAAAAAAGCCTCGTAACACAAGTGCTACGAGGCTGGTATTTTAACCAAAACTAAACTGTTTTGGTATTAGTGTTAGCCACCGAAGTCATCTAGTAAGATATTTTCGTCTTCAACACCTAAATCTTTAAGCATAGTAATAACTGCCGCGTTCATCATTGGAGGACCACACATGTAGTACTCACAATCTTCAGGCGCTTCGTGATCTTTAAGATAATTCTCAAATAACACGTTATGGATAAAGCCAGTGTAGCCTTCCCAGTTATCTTCAGGTTGTGGATCTGAAAGTGCTGTATGCCATACGAAGTTAGGGTTTTCAGCGGCTAAGCCGTCAAAATCTTCTACGTAGAACATTTCACGCTCAGAACGTGCACCATACCAAAAGCTCATCTTACGTTTAGAGTTCAAACGTTTAAGTTGGTCAAAGATATGAGAACGCATTGGCGCCATACCAGCACCACCACCAACAAATACCATCTCTGCATCGGTGTCTTTAGCAAAGAACTCACCAAATGGACCCGAAATAGTTACTTTATCGCCAGCTGTAAGTGACCAAATGTACGAAGACATTTTACCACACGGCAAGCTAAGGTTTCTTGGCGGCGGAGCAGCAATACGCACGTTAAGCATAATGATGCCTTCTTCTTCTGGGTAGTTAGCCATTGAGTAAGCACGAATAGTCTCTTCGTCTACTTTTGACTCCAGATCGAAGAAACCAAAGTGGTTCCAATCACCACGATATTCTTCAGGAACATCGAAATCTGCATATTTAACATGGTGAGGTGGCGCTTCGATTTGGATGTAACCACCCGCACGGAACGGCACTGACTCGCCATCTGGAATTTGCAGCTTAAGTTCTTTAATGAATGTTGCTTTGTTATCGTTAGAGATAACTTCACAATCCCACTTCTTAACACCGAAAATTGACTCTTCAAGCTCAATTTCCATGTCGTTTTTAACATTTACCTGACACGCTAAACGGCAGCCTTCACGGGCTTCGCCTTTAGATATGTGATCAAGCTCAGTTGGCAGAATATCGCCACCACCTTCTTTAATGTGTACACGACACTGGCCACAAGAGCCACCGCCACCACATGCAGATGATACAAATATACCTGACTCAGATAGCGCGCCTAAAAGCTTACTACCTGCTGATGTTTTAATGGCTTTATCTGGGTCGCCATTAATGCTAATGATAATATCACCACTTGCAACTAACTGAGATTTAGCACCAATGATGACTAAAACCAGTAGTACAACGATAGCGATAAAAACACCAACGCCTAAGAAAATCTGATAATCCATGATTTATCCTCGCTACCTTTACAGTGAAATACCAGAGAATGACATAAAGCCAAGTCCCATTAAACCAACAGTGATGAAGGTAATACCTAAACCACGTAAGCCGTCTGGCACGTCTGAATACTTCATTTTCTCACGGATACCTGCAAGTAATGTAATTGCAAGTGCCCAACCAACACCAGCGCCAATACCATAAACAACAGACTCACCGAAGTTATAGTTACGCTCAACCATGAAAGATACCGCACCAAAGATTGCACAGTTAACTGTGATCAATGGTAAAAAGATACCTAATGCGTTGTAAAGTACTGGGAAGAACTTATCTAATACCATTTCAAGAATTTGCACTAGCGCTGCTATAACGCCAATGAAAGTTAAGAAACGTAAAAAGCTAAGGTCTGCATCAGGATAACCAAGCCACGTAAGTGAACCTGGTGCTAATACAGCATGGTAAACTAAGTTATTAACAGGTACTGAAATACCTAAAACAACGATAACCGCTACACCTAGGCCAATTGAAGTAGTCACTTTTTTTGATACTGCTAAAAAAGTACACATGCCTAAGAAAAATGATAACGCTAAGTTTTCAATAAAAACGGCTTTTACAAATAAACTAATATAATGTTCCACTGTGTGCCCCTTACGCTTTAGCTTCTACTTGGTCTTTCTTATAAGTACGAAGTACCCATATGAATAAACCAATGATGAAGAATGCACTCGGTGGTAATATCAATAGACCCATAGGTTGATACCAACCGCCATCTTGTACTAATGGGATAATATCAACACCGAATAGTGTTCCTTTACCGAATAGCTCACGAATGAAACCAACAGTAAGTAAAACAACAGAATAGCCTAAACCATTACCAATACCGTCAAGGAATGACATTAGTGGTGGCGACTTCATCGCATATGCTTCAGCACGACCCATTACAATACAGTTAGTAATAATTAGACCAACGAAGACTGAAAGCTCTTTAGCCGTAGCATAAGAAAACGCTTGCAGTACTTGGTCAACAACAATAACTAATGATGCAATAATCGTCATTTGTACAATGATACGTACTGACGATGGGATCTGGTTACGAATAGTCGAGATAAAGAAGCTCGAAAACGCAGTTACCAAGGTCAATGCTATTGACATGATTAACGCATTTTTTAAGCTAGACGTTACCGCTAACGCAGAACAAATACCCAGTACTTGTAGTGCGATTGGGTTGTTAGCTAAAACCGGACCAAATAGGACCGCCTTCATTTCTTTAGTATCAGCCATTATTTCAATGCTCCTTTACGTACTTTCGCAAGGAAAGGGCCAAAGCCGTTTTCGCCAGTCCAAAAGTCAACTGCATGTTCAACACCGTTAGACGTTAATGTAGCACCTGAAAGACCATCGATCTTATGCTCATTATCACCCGCAGTACCTTTAACAATTTGAATTGGTAGCTCTTTACCTTGCCACGTAGCAGTCCACTGTGGATTTTGAATTTCACCACCTAAGCCAGGCGTTTCATTATGCTTGTAGAAAATAATGTTTTTAACTGTTTCACCATCGCTTTCAAGCGAGATAAAACCGTACATTAAGCCCCATAAGCCGTAGCCCTGAATAGGAAGAATGATTGCATCAATAGAGCCATCTTCTTTTTTCGAGATATACACCGGTGACTCTTTAGTCACACGTTGAATACCTGCAATGTCTTTAACGCCTTTCTCTTGAAGAGAAACACTTAGCGCTGCATCGTATTTGCTTTTTTCAAAATCAAAGATTGTTGGGTCTGTGTCTACAAACTCACCTGTGGTCATATTTACAACACGCGCTTCAATTTTAGCATTAAATGTATCAGATACATTCTCAACTTTATCGATGCCTGCCGCTGCTAAGATATTGCTTTGAATATCTTTATTTTTATTAGCTTGCTGTAAAGGACGAAGCTGTACAGAAGCAAACGATACAATGATTGCACACACTAAACATAGTGCTACAACAACTGCTAACGTTTTACCGATTGATTCGTTATTACTAGACATTACGTGCCAACCTCCGCTTGATATTAGCTTGCACTACAAAGTGATCGAACAGTGGAGCAAATAAGTTAGCAAATAAAATTGCTAGCATCATGCCTTCTGGGAAAGCAGGATTCACAACACGGATAAGAACCACCATAAGACCAATTAGTAAACCGTATGCAAATTTACCTTTATTAGTAAATGCAGCCGATACAGGGTCTGTAGCCATAAAGAACATACCAAACGCAAAACCACCAAGCACTAAATGCCAATACCAAGGCATTGCAAATACAGGGTTAGTTTCTGAACCAACAGCATTTAATAAGAATGCCGTTGCTACCATACCAAGGAATACACCTAGTACGATACGCCAAGAAGCGATGCGAACGTAAATTAAGAATAAACCACCTACAAGTAATGCAAGTGTCGATGTTTCACCAACAGAACCTTGAATGAAACCGTAAAATGCATTCCACCATAATTCCATGTTTGAAAAATCAAGTGTGCCAACAAAAGCTTGACCTAGCATAGTCGCACCAGAGAAAGAATCTACTGCAGTCCATACTGTGTCACCCGAAATTTGTGCCGGGTATGCGAAGAATAAGAACGCACGGCCAGCCAAAGCAGGGTTTAAGAAGTTACGACCAGTACCACCAAAAATTTCTTTAGCGATTACTACACCGAACGTGATACCCAGTGCAACTTGCCATAAAGGAATTGTTGCAGGTAAAATAAGTGCAAATAATACAGAAGTAACGAAGAAACCTTCATTAATTTCATGCTTACGCACAGAAGCAAAAATCACTTCCCAAAAACCACCTACAGCAAACGTGACTGCGTAAATTGGTAGGAAGAAACATGCTCCGTAGAACATTTTAGCGCCCCAGCCTGCATTAGCGGTTAATTCACCACCAAAGAACTGAAACAGACCAACCTGCCACGAATTTGCTAGTTCAAAACCTTGTGCTAAAGCACCTGCGGCCTGGTGACCGATGTTGAACATACCAAAAAACATAGCTGGGAACGTCGCCATCCACACTAAAATCATCATACGTTTTAGGTCGATATTATCGCGTACGTGTGTCTTGCCTTTATTTACATAGCCTGGTGTATAAAAAATAGTTGCAGCTGCTTCATACAGTGCATAAAATTTTTCATATTTTCCACCGGCTTCAAAATTCGGCTCGATATCTTCTAGATATTTTTTTAAACCCATCTCTCTAGCCTTCCTTCTCGATCGTAGTTAAGCAATCGCGTAGGATAGAACCATACTCGTATTTGCCAGGACAAACGAAGGTACATAACGCTAAATCTTCTTCATCAAGTTCAAGCGCGCCCAGTGAAATTGCACTATCTAAATCGCGTGCAATTAAGTCACGTAATAATAGTGTAGGCAAAATATCTAACGGCATCACGCGCTCGTAGCTACCAATTGGAACCATGGCACGTTTTGAACCACCTGTAGACGTTGTCATTTTAAATAAACGACTCGGCGTAAGGTGAGAAAGGAATGTACGCGTTACAGAGAATTTATCACTACCTGGTGCAATCCAGCCAAATAGTTCTTTTTCGCGACCTTCAAGTAATACAGATACTTGAACGTGGTAACGACCTAAGAACGCATTAACACCGTTTGAAGTAGCGCCAGATAAAACAGAACCAGAAATAACACGGTTATCACCGTCTTCTAATTCTCCAGCAACTAAATCATCCAATGAAGCACCTAATTGTGTTTTCACTAAACGTGGGTTTTTAACACGAGGACCTGCAAGCGAAACAACACGGTTTGTGTAAATTTCACCCGTAAGGAATAAGTGACCATACGCAATAACGTCTTGGTAACCAATATGCCAAACTTGTTTACTAGCAGATACAGGGTCAAGATTATGGATATGAGTGCCTACAAGGCCAGCAGGGTGCACACCACCAAACTCATGTACTTCTACTTGAGCTATAGATGAGCTAGGAACTTGACTGCCAACTTGCTTACAAACAAATACTTTTCCATCAGTCAAACGCGATACAACGGCTAAACCCGCTTCGAATGCTTGCGCATTATCAGCAATAACTACCGCAGGATCTGCAGCAAGAGGATTAGTGTCGATAGCGGTCACAAAGATAGAGCTAGGATTTGCATCCACAGCCGCAACTTTGCTGAATGGGCGAGCACGAAGTGCCGTCCACTGACCAGACTGGATAAGTACTTCTTTAGCTTTTTCACGATCTAAGCTCGTAAGCTCAGTGTCAGAGAAAGAGTCAAAGGTGATTTGCTCACTGCCGTCTACTTCAATAACAACAGATTGCAGCACACGTTTAGCACCACGATTTATTTCTTTTACAACACCAGAAGCTGGTGCGGTAAATAGGACGCCGGGGTTCTTTTTATCTTCAAAAAGTACCTGGCCTTTTTTAACTTGGTCATCCATACGGATATGCATGGTTGGACGCATACCAATAAACTCTTCACCTAGCACAGCTACACGTTTGACGGGAGAACCGTCGTGAATAACTTGCTGAGGTGCGCCCTCTATGGGTAAATCCAGACCTTTTTTTATGTTGATCATACGCACTTGCACTACATTAACGGAAAGAAACTGAAAAATCGTACCAACCACGTTGCCATTTGAGCTATCCCAAGTTATATCTATGTATACAAAGAACAACTTGCTATGAATACTAAACAAGCAACGCGGTAAAAACTCTTCACATATTGCCTTAATTTTAACATCATTGTGGGCGACTATGCGAGTCTAATTATGAAAATTATACGACAGAAACACTTATTTAGTTTTGTTATGTGTATTTAATAAAATTTAAGTTAGACCAAAGTGGTAGCTTAAGCAAAGAATGACATTTTTTAATCACAATTGTTCAAAAAAGCCCGCAAAACAAAAAAGTCGCACTCAGCGACTTTTTAATTACATATTTGCAAATATGGTTAATCAATCATATTTGCAATTGGTTTGACCGAATCCACATCTTGATCGTAATCAACTCCGTTAATACCAAAGCCAAATAAACGTAAAAATTCGTTATGGTAACCCACATAATCGGTTAACTCATCAATTGAGCTTGTATCTACGCTATCCCAAACAGCTTGAACACGTGCTTGCACATCGTCTTCTAATTCTTTGTAGTTTTGAAATAAGTGGCCACCTTCATCAAAGCGTGGGTTATCACCATATAAGTTCTCACTAAATAAAGCCTGAATTTGCTCAATTGTACCTTCATAAGTACCATCTGCTTTCATTACTTTAAATAATGCTGAAATGTATAAAGGCATAATAGGAATAGCCGAGCTTGCTTGTGTTACCACAGCATTAAGAGACGATACATAGGCTTCGCCATTTAAATCTTTTGTAGATTCTTTAATTGCAGCAGTTGCTCGGTCTAAATCTTCTTTAGCCTTACCAATAGTAGCGTGTCCGTATATTGGCCATGTTAGCTCTTTACCAATATAAGTGTAGGCCGTAGTTTTAAAGTTATCAGCTAATGCGTCGGCTTCTTTTAATGCGTCAATCCACATTTCCCAATCTTCACCGCCCATTACTTTAATGGTGTTGTCGATATCGTCCTGGTTTGCCGCTTCAACAGTAATTTCATCAATTTCACGCTTTGACGTATTAAGGTTTTTAGTTGTAACTGCGTTACCAATCGGCTTAAGTGTAGAGGAGAACACTTCACCCGTATTTGGATCAGTACGACGAGGAGACGCCAAGCTATAAATAATACAATCTACTTTGCCCAAATCTGCTTTAATAGTGTCGATTGCTTTTTGTTTGATTTCGTTAGAAAACGCATCACCATTAATATTTTTAGACCAAAGACCCGCTTCGTCAGCTGCTTCTTGGAATGCTGCAGTATTGTACCAACCAGCAGAACCTGTTTTACGTTCAGTGCCTTCTTTTTCAAAGAAAATACCGAGTGTTTTAGCGCCGCCACCAAATGCAGCTGTGATACGCGACGCCAAGCCGTAGCCTGTAGATGCGCCAATAACTAATACATTTTTTGGTGCGTTTTTTAACACGCCTTGTTGTTTTACATAGTTAATTTGTTCTTGAACATGCTCGCTACATCCCGTTGGGTGTGCGTTGGTACAGATAAATCCACGAATTTTAGGCTTAATGACCATTGATGATCCTATATCTTTTACAATAAAAATTAGCGCTAGTTTAAAGGCTAATACTAAAAACACTGATCTGATCAGTTAATCACTAATCAGATACTTCAAAAAAACACTTAGCTAATTTTAGAGCCGCCCATACAATTAGGCGAATCAGGTGCTTCTCCGCCCTGCTCGGTATACTCATCCGGTGTATAAGTATGGATAGCGAGTGCGTGAATATGATTTGCTAACTCATCTTTTAATATTTCATTAATTTCACGATGGCGTTGTAATAGGCGTTTGCCGGCAAATTCTTCACTTACCACAATAACTTTAAAATGTGACTCGGTGCCTTTGCTGTGCATGTGACTTTCGTTAATTACATTTAAATGCTTACAGGCAATTGCGCTGCTGATTTTTTCTTGAATTTGTTGCTGCATTGACATAAAAACCATTTTTGTAGTTAAGTTATGTTGTTATCATAACAACTAGCCAAGCCTATTGGCTAACTAAAATTGAGCTTGCTTGATTTGCTTTATGCATCTAAACGTTAAGCTAATTCGTGGGTGAGCCAATGTAGTTTGCTTTGGGATTGCATGTTGATAATCACGCTGACTGTCGCCACTCATGACTAAACAGCTACCACTTTGCAGCTTTAAATCGGTTACTTTATTTGTCGATTTTTGTTTAAGCTTTAAAACACGCTCTGCTCCAAGTGATACACACACAATAGTAGGTTGATGGCCCAGCTCTATTTCGTCATCACTGTGCCAGCCCATAGTATCGTTACCATCTCGGTAATAATTAACTAATAAAGAATTTAATGGCTGATTTAAATGTTTTTCTAAGCGCTTACGCATTGCTAATAAAATATCAGGCCAAGGCTCTACTATTAGCTTACTATGCGAATAACCATATTCAAAATTATGCTCGCTAATAAAGCATTGAAGTCGGGGAATTGGGCCTGTTTTAGAATAAACGGTGACGTCGGGTTGCTGCCAAACTAGGTTTTTTTGTAAATAATAAAATAAATCGAGGCTTTTTTGCGCGCTAAGTGCCCTACTTTGATAAGAAAAGCCATTTGGTAACTGTTGGGGGTTGGCGTTTTGCCGTTGCATGTTAGAATTTACCTACATTAGTTTACTGATCAAATACCATTATGACGACGCAAGCCCAGCTAGGCGATAAAACCTTTACTCTTGAACGCTTTCCTTTGGATCAAAAAAACCGCAGTTTACAAGCGTGGGATTCAGCCGATGAGTACCTTATCAATTATGTTAACGAACATCACCCTGATTGTCGCTCACTGCTTATTTTAAACGATAGCTTTGGTGCACTTGCTTGTAGTTTTAATCAATTAACGGTTTGTTCAGTTAATGATTCTTATATTAGCCATCAAGCAGTGGCATATAACTTACAAATAAACAAACTATCCACGGCGCAATTTAGCCAAATAGATAGCCTGTCTGCATTGCCTGAAGACATAGATTTAGTGCTAATAAAAATACCGCGTAACGTAGGTTTTTTGCAATTTCAACTAAGTGAATTAAGCGAAATACTTGCACCTGGTACACCCGTAATTGCAGCCGGTAAAACAAAAGAAATTCATAATTCAACAATAAAATCGTTTGAGCAATTTATTGGTGAAACAAAAACAAGTTTAGCGGTTAAAAAATCACGTCTTATATTAAGCACTGCAAAAGGTGGGTATAAAGCAGCTGATTTCCCTATTACTTGGCCACTTGAAGGCACTGAATTTAATATAACAAATCATGCAAATGTGTTTTCACGTGATTCGTTAGATATAGGTGCTCGATTCTTTTTCAACTATTTACCAGAAACCAAGAAAGAAACTAGCATAATCGATTTAGGTTGTGGTAATGGTGTTGTAGGTGTTATGGCGCTTGCTCGTTGCCCTAAAGCATCTGTCACATTTGTTGATGAATCATACATGGCGGTTGAGTCTGCACGTTTAAATGTAGAACAAAACATGCCTGAGCAGTTTGATAATTGCCAATTTATTGAAAACGATTGCTTGACCGACTTTGATCAAGACAGTGTGGATATGGTGCTATGTAACCCACCATTTCATCAAGCGCAAGCTGTAACAGACCACATAGCGTGGCAAATGTTTAAACAAGCAAAAGAAACCTTAAAACAAGGTGGCGAATTACGTATTATTGGTAACCGTCATTTAGATTATCACGACAAACTAAACCGTATGTTTGGGAACTGTAAACTACTTGGCTCCAACAAGAAATTTGTAGTACTTAGTGCCACTAAAAATTATTAGGAATTTAATGATTAAAATTACTTTTAGCCTATGTGCGTTACTTGTACTAGCTGGCTGTACTAGTCAGCCTAATCAAGTGATCCTTAACCCGGTTTATAAAAATGGCCAGATTAGTACAATTAACAGCAGTTTAAGTACCAGCGTGATTGATTTACGTGGTGACACTGCAACGCTTAAGCTGATTGAATCTGATAAAACTAAAACGTTTGCAAGTCAAGGTATTACAGAGTCAGTTAAAAGCGTTTTAGATAGCGCGCTGAGTCGAAACGGAGCAAGTATTTCAAACCTAGCGACTGTGCGTTTTGAAGTAGATATTCATGCACTGCAAGCTGTGGTAACAGAAAAACTAGTAAGCCACACCAGTGAAGCTCAGATAGAGCTTGGTGTTCGTGTTATTCGCGCTTCAAGCAATTTTAGTAAGGTGTACCGAGGTAGTGCTAATTTAGAAGGCCCATTTAGTCATGAGCGAGCAAAAGTAGAAGGCCAGCTCAATAAGTTGACTGAGCAAATTATTACCCGCATTGTATCAGATCCTGAATTAATAGAATTTTTAGAAGGTTAAACATGAAACGACTTTTTTTAATCTGTTTCGGCCTATTTTTTAGCGCAAGTAGCTTAGCAGCCCAAGAAGGCCGCTTTGTGCAAAAAGATAATATTTTTCCGCGCGTCGAAATCGTAACCTCAATGGGCAGTATCGTAGTCGAGCTTGATCGCTCAAGAGCCCCTATTACAGTCAATAACTTTTTAACGTACGTGTCAGATAAAAGTTACCAGGGGAGTGTTTTCCACCGTATTGAGCGTGATGTAGAAAATGATCGCGATTTTGTTATTCAAGGTGGCGGGTACGACAAAGACTACGATGGTTTACATGAAAACGATCCTATTTTTAACGAAAGTGGTAATGGCTTAAAAAATGACATGTACAGTATAGCCATGGCATATCAGGACAGAGAGCCGCATTCTGGTACTCGTCAGTTCTTTTTTAATATGGACAATAACGACCATTTAAATCCAGATAAAGACTGGGGATTTGCCGTATTTGGTAATGTAATGGATGGCTACGACACACTTGATAAAATAATGGTTGTCGAAACAGGCTTTAACGAAAAAATTGGTTACGATTTCGTGCCAAAAGTACCTGTTGTTATCTTAAATATAAAAGTCCTTGAGCAAGTACCATTATAATTAATGAGCTGTAGTTTAACTACACCCAATCGCCAATGAAGGCCCTATGAGCAAAACTCTCTCTATTAGCGAATATTTTTCTTACTTTAAAGACAAACGCTTAATCAATATTTTTATATTTGGTATGAGCAGTGGTTTTCCTTGGGTTTTAATTGGCTCAGTGCTGTCGGCTTGGTTAAAGGATGAAGGCCTAAGTCGCAGTATGATTGGCCTATTTGGCATTGTATTTGGGGCTTACAGTATAAACTTTTTATGGTCGCCACTCATTGACCGGACCAAGCTCCCTATTTTATATAAATGGCTTGGCCAACGTCGTAGCTGGATACTATTATGCCAAAGCTTTATCTTAATTGGCACGTTACTATTAGCTGGACTTGATTTAAAAACTAACTTAGCGCTTGTTGCCGTAATTTGCTTATTAATCGCCATTGCTTCTGCTACGCAAGATATTGCAATTGACGCATTTAGAATTGACACTCTCAGTGAAAACGAATCTCATAAAGCTACGGCAGCCGCCGCAATGGCAACATCTGGTTGGTGGACAGGTTATGCGCTTTTAGGTGCTATTCCATTTTATATGGCTGATATCCCCTCGCTTGACTGGCCCCAAATATATTATTTTTTAGCCGCTATAATTTTGCTGTTAATGGGTGGAGCTTTGTTCGCAAAAGAGCCTAAGTCAAACAGAGAAGCCGTGCATGCTGAGCTTGAGCGTGTATACCTTGAAAAACTTTCATCAACAAAACAAACCCCACTTACAAAAACAGTTGCGTGGCTCGCGGTAACCGTTATTGATCCCTTTAGAGCCTTTTTCACTAAAAACGGCGTTAAAACTGCACTTGCGTTACTTGCATTTATTTTCTTATTTAAGATAGGTGAAGCGTTTTTGGGCCGCATGTCTATTGTGTTTTATAAAGAAATTGGTTTTAGTAATAGCGATATTGCTACATTTTCAAAAGTAGGCACTGCCGTACTTACCATTATATTTACCTTTGTTGGCAGCTTATTTAATCAAAAATATGGCATTGTTAAAGGTTTATTTATAAGTGGTATTGCAATGGCAGCATCAAACTTAGCATTTTCATGGATTGCTTTAGTTGGACCTGACTTAAGGCTGTATGCCTTTGCTATTGTTATTGATGGATTTACACAAGCGTGGTCGTTAGTGGCAATGGTCGCGTTTATATCAATGCTTTGTGATAGGGCATTTAGCGCAACTCACTATGCGTTGCTAGCATCATTAGGGAACTTAGGAAGAACGTTGCTTTCAAGTTATAGTGGTGTAGTAATAGATGATTGGTTGGCAGGTAATTGGTCGCTATTTTTTATTCTTACAGCGTTAATGGTTTTACCATCGTTACTATTTTTGTACTTAATTAGGCACAAGCTGTATGAACTTGAGCGAAATTATCATCAAAAAAATTAAGAAATATAATGCATCCCTGCATTAATTTACTGCCTAGAACATTTATATAACTCATAAATGAACTAAACAATCACATAATTAATCTACTTTCAGCAAATTTAATGCTTCATGTGGATCAACGTCTAGTGCAGTACAATAGCGAACAAATTCAATAACATCTAAACGGCGCTCTTGATTTTCAATTTTACCGATAAACGAATGAGGTGTACCTAGCACTTGTGCAAGGCTGCGCATTGTATGCCCTTTTTCATGGCGCTTACTCTTAAGCCACTTTGTTAGCTTTGCGTTTTCTTCTGAAGAAACGGTTTTGCCCATCATTTTACATCTCCTACTCGATGATTTGACATACCCATTAAAGCAGTAGCCTATCAATAGCTGTAGGTAAGTAAGCAGCGCTACTTAATTTCACTTCAATAGCAAGGTGTTGCAGTTAAGCACTGTTGCCACTTACTTCTACCCACTTAGCTAAAAGCTACGCTAAAAATGTGGTATAAGTTTGTTTTTATTGAGAATGAAATTTTGCCCGTCTCATTCTTGGATACATTATATACTATTAATACTTTGGTTGAATGATTAATTGCGTTGTTCGGTACAAAATTAACTTGAGCGAATGTTTATAAACACTGAATATCCATCCATTTTCATCAAAAATTGAATTTTTTATGATTTTGTTTCATTTTAATGCGACATGTTTATTATTGAGTCTTATTAATTTTAAAAAGGTTGAGTCATGTTCAGGATACTATTTTTATTGCCAATTTTACTGTGCTTAGGTTGGTATCTTTTTTTGCGCAATAACGGGGTTCCAATTAAACAAGGTAAAAAAGGCTTTATGTATATTTTAGCTTTTTCTGCGTTTGTGCTCGGCTTTTTTATATTTATTATGCAAATAACCGAATACGCACCAACTGATTTATAGGCATTAAAAAAGCCGCAAAAGCGGCTTTAATCTATTTAGCGTTTGGCTGTTAAACGCTAAAGCTTGCACCACAACCACAGGTTGTTGTTGCATTTGGATTAGATACAAAAAAGCGTGCGCCTTCTAATCCTTCAGTGTAATCAACCTCACCATCAACCAAATATTGAATACTCATAGGATCAACAACTAGGGTTACACCATTTTTTACTATTTCTAAATCGCCGGGGTTTGCTTTTTCATCAAAAGTAAAACCATATTGAAAACCTGAACAACCACCGCCTGTGACATAAACACGCAGTTTTAGCTCTGGATTTTCTTCTTCGTCGATTAACTGTTTAACGCGAACAGCTGCTGCATCGCTGAACTTAATTGGTAATTCTTCTGACATTTTAAAACCCTCAATATCGTAATGGCGTGATTATCTAATACCCGAGTGTTTTAATCAAGTATAGTAAAACAACTCTTTCCTCTAAGTTATATCTATAAATTAGTAAAAAAGTGGCCAAACATTAACTAGCTAAAATAATACTTAAGCAAACTAAAAGCGACCTTTATACGCTATAAACTCATTAAATATTTTAGTTATAGGCAATAGGTCTTAATCTTCATTGCAAATTATTAATATAAGTTACGAAAATTTCAAAATCACAAGGACTTAGCTAAACTCTTTTGCTAAAATGCTGATGAAAAATACAGCGAGGAATAATGCATGTGGCTTGAGCAACTCAGGCGTCGGCTGGCAAAACCTAAAACATCTGTACAATTATGCTTATTAGGCGTAGTTGCCGGATTGATTGCTGCATTTTTTATTATTTTATTTCGTTTAACTATTTTATTTTTCCAAAGCTTATTTTTAGAAACACCTGACGACTTTACTACCCTACCAACACTTGAACGTGTTTTAATGCCGCTAATAGCCGCACTATTAATTGCGTGTTTTGCTGCGTTTACTGGCTTTAAACATTATCGTTTAGGCATTCCTTTTGTTATTCACCGTATTAAGCGCCATTACGGACAAATGCCTCTTTATAATACGGTAAATCAGTTTGTTGGTGGTGCATTAGCACTTATAAGTGGTTTTTCGGTCGGCCGCGAAGGCCCTTCTGTTCATATGGGCGCCACTGGTGCAAGCATTTTAGCCGACAAGCTCCACTTACCTCATAACGCGATGCGTACATTAACGGGTTGTGGTGTTGCAGCTGGGATTGCTGCTTCATTTAATACCCCACTGGCAGCTGTTATCTTCGTAATGGAAGTAGTACTTAGGGAATATAAAGTACATATATTTGTGCCCATTATGCTTGCTGCGGTTACAGGTGCACTCGCTACTCAATTTGTTTTTGGTGAAGGCTCTGAACTTGCTCTTATTACAATAGCGCCACTTAGCGGTTGGCACTACCCATATTTAATATTGTGCGGCATGGCACTCGGTGCAATTGCATTTAGCTTTAATCAAAATTTAATGTTAATTATTAAAACATTTAAGCCTTTGAGTATGTTCCCTCGCCTATTGATTGCAGGCTGTATTGCCAGTTTAATTGCATACGCAGTACCACAAGCAATGGGGTCAGGTATGAGTGCAATTACCATTGCGGTAGAATCCCCTGAGAACGTAAAATTACTTACCACCATTTTAATTGCCAAATTACTTGCCACTTTATTTGCGATTGGTTTGGGTATTCCTGGTGGGTTAATTGGCCCAGTGATCGGACTTGGCGTATTAATTGGTACTCTTATGGCCTTTTGCGCACAATTTATTAGTCCTGGAACTGATATAGCAGGTACTTATGGGGTTTTAGGAATGGCGGGATTAATGGCTGCAACGTTGCATGCCCCATTAGCTGCTTTAACAACCGTTATGGAGCTAACATCATCGCCTGAGATTATTGTGCCTGCCATGCTTGTTATAACGACAGCCTATGTAACTGCATTACAATTTTTTGGAAATCGCTCCATATTTTTACAGCAATTAGATTTTCAGGGACTTCCCTATCATGTATCTCCAGCCACAGAAGCGCTACAAAAAGTAGGGATAATGGATGACATGGACGAAAATTTCAAATTGCTATATTCAGATGATAAAGAGCAAATAAAAAATACCCTTGATGCTATGGATAGCCAAACACCACTTATTGTATTTGATGAGGAGAATGGCTACAGGCTTGCTGAATACGATTTAAGTCTAATGTCTGATCAGGCCATCAATTTAAACTACATTAGCCTGCAGGGCATTAGTAGCCAAGCAACACTAGCCGATGCATTCGATATGTTAAAAGACAAAAGAAGTGGCGCACTGTACGTTTACAACCTTTTAGATAATCAACAAATTATGGGGCTTTTACGTTGGGACCAAATTCATCATATTTTGACCATTCGTAACAGCTTACTTTAAACAATAAGGATTATTATGAGCGCATTATTGATTTATAAAACACTCCACATATTTTTTATGATTGCGTGGTTTGCCGGTATTTTTTACTTACCTCGATTATTTGTATATCACGCCATGAGCGAAGAAAAGTCGTGTAACTCTATGCTTAAAGTTATGGAGCGCAGACTACTTTATTTTGTCACCCCATTTGCTGTTTTAACGGCTGTATTTGGAGTACTAACCATTGTTGAGTATGGTCGTGATTGGTTTAGATACAGCATGTGGCTACATTACAAACTTGTACTCGTTATTATTTTGTATATATACCACGGCTACTGTTTTAAATTATTGAGCGACTTTAAGCATGACCGAAACACTAAAACGGATCGTTTTTACCGAATTTTTAACGAGCTACCTGTTATTGCGCTACTCATAATTGTGGCATTAGCAGTAATAAAGCCTAGCTTGTGAAAACCTCTGGCTAGAGATGAATAAATTTAAATATCATTATTTCTCAATGTATTAGTGAGCAGCCCAACCAGAGTTCAGGTTAAGTCACATTTTAATTTTGTTTTAATACGCGCGATTGCGTGCCCCATTTTTTTGGATTATCGCGCCCTTTTGAAAAACTAGGAATAACCCCATGTTAAGTTTCCAAGGTGAAAATATACTGTCTGTTAGTCAACTAGACAGGGACTGTATTGAACGCATTTTTGCAGTTGCTAAAAAAATGGAGCCTTATGCTAAAAAACAAAAACGTACCAACGTACTTGAAGGCGCTATTTTAGCTAACTTGTTTTTTGAGCCAAGCACACGAACACGTGTAAGCTTTGGTACAGCCTTTAATTTACTCGGTGGTTTAGTTCGTGAAACAACCGGTATGCAAAGCTCAGCCCTTGCAAAAGGGGAATCACTTTACGATACCGCACGTGTTATTTCAGCTTATGCTGATGCTGTCGCTATGCGTCACCCAGATTCAGGTTCGGTCAGTGAGTTTGCTACGGGCTGTAGCGTACCAGTAATTAATGGTGGCGATGGCCCAAATGAGCACCCCACTCAAGCCTTACTTGACTTACTCACTATTGAACGTGAACTCAGCCGTTTTGATCAAAACATTGATGGTATGCATATAGCCTTAGTGGGCGATTTAAAATATGGTCGCACCGTACACTCGCTTTCAAAACTATTGTGCCATTATAAAAATGTAAAATTTTCGATGGTTGCTCCCGATGGCTTACAAATGCCTGACTACATCTTAGACGCAGTAGATAACGCGGGTCACAAAATTGAATTGGTAGACAAGATGGAAGGCAATTTAGCGGCCGACATCGTTTATCAAACACGTATTCAAGAAGAACGCTTTCCTTCACAAGAAGAAGCAAATAAATACCGAGGTGGATTTAGAATTAGCCAATCAATTTACAGTGCACACTGTAAACCTAACTCTGTTCTTATGCATCCACTTCCGCGTGACAGTCGTATTGAAGCCAACGAGCTCGATAATGACTTAAACGCTAACGACAATTTAGCTATATTTCGCCAAGTACAAAATGGTGTATTAATTCGTATGGCACTGTTTGCTTTAACACTCGGCGTAGAAAACAAAGTTGAGAAGTATGAAGTAGACGTACCTTGGTTTAGCCGCAAACGCGATAGCTAAGCCCCTTTTAAGTGACAATTTATAGGATTTTTCATGACAATTAGCCAAGACTTATTTGAACGCGCTCAAGCCTCTATTCCAGGTGGCGTAAATTCGCCAGTTCGTGCTTTTAATGGTGTAGGCGGTACGCCGCTATTTATTACAAAAGCAGAAGGTGCGTTTACATTTGACGCTGATGGTAATCGTTACATTGATTACGTTGGCTCTTGGGGGCCAATGATTATGGGGCATAACCACCCTGCGATTAAACAAGCCGTTCACGAAGCAGTAGAAAACGGCCTCAGTTATGGCGCGCCAACTGAAGCCGAAATTTTAATGGCTGAAAAAGTAAAAGAGCTAGTCCCATCAATCGAAAAAGTGCGTATGGTCAGCTCAGGTACTGAAGCAACTATGAGTGCAATTCGTTTGGCACGTGGTTTTACGGGTCGCGATAAAATATTAAAGTTTGAAGGGTGTTACCACGGCCATGCAGATTCGTTATTAGTTAAAGCAGGCTCAGGTGCACTAACAATGGGCGTACCGAACTCTCCAGGTATTCCAGAAGACTTTGCAAAGCATACGCTTACGGTATCGTTTAATAACTTAGATGAAGTAAAGGCTATTTTTGCAAAATACGCAGACGAAATTGCTTGTATTATTGTAGAGCCAGTAGCCGGTAACATGAACTGCATACCACCTGTGCCAGGCTTTTTAGAAGGTTTACGCGATGTGTGTGACGAATATAAATCAGTACTTATTTTTGATGAAGTAATGACGGGTTTTCGAGTGGCACTTGGCGGCGCACAAGCTTATTACAACATTAAACCAGATCTTACATGTCTAGGTAAAGTAATTGGCGGCGGCATGCCCGTTGGCGCGTTTGGTGGTAAAACAGAAATAATGGATTACATTGCACCTGTTGGCCCTGTATATCAAGCGGGCACTCTTTCTGGTAACCCTATCGCAATGGCTGCTGGTTTAAAATCACTGGAGCTATTAAGTGAGCCAGGCCTGCACGATAAGCTAGAAGCAATTTCAAAAGCAATTTGTGAAGGATTTGAAGCTGGCGCTAAAAAAGCAGGTATTGCGTTAACGACTAATTACGCAGGCGGGATGTATGGATTCTTTTTTACCGATGCGGAAAAAGTAACAACCTACAAACAAGCAACTGAATGTGACTTAGAGCGTTTTAAACGTTTTTTCCACCTTATGCTTGAAGAAGGTGTTTACTTAGCACCATCTGCGTTTGAGGCCGGTTTTGTATGTGCTGCACACTCTGTTCAGGAAGTAAAAGAGACCATCGCAGCTGCCGAACGCTCATTTGCCAAACTGTAACTTAAAAATTACTTTTGTATTAATTAAACGCCTGTTTTTAATGCGTATAATTAATATAAATGATTAAAAAA